>NZ_JBJHZX010000040.1:0-35276 GCF_045310515.1 Candidatus Clostridium eludens
CATTTAATCTCACCCGCATAGCAGGCGGTTTTTAGTTTCAGGCACTAAAGTACCTTCAACTTGTTAAAACATAATAAGAATAGAACGAAACCACTATTAAGTGGTTTCGTTCTAAATTACATCTACGCCTTAACTAATAATATCATAAACAAATTATTATTGGGATAGATAACCATATGTTTATATAGTAAATTAAACATTATTTATCATAATATCTAGCCTATCACATATACTAAAAAATAAAACTAAAGTGTTTTTTCACTCTAGTTATTGAACAAAATAAAACCACCACTAAAAAACCACCGCAGAATTCTTTTAATATGGTTACTATGCATTCATAGTTTTCATTGATTGAGGCAAGGCATATCAAACATCTGTAAAAAACTCTATTATTACCCAATTCACAGTAACAGGTATAACATAAACTTTTTAACATACTTTCCTTTAGAACTAGCTTTTGGGGTATCATAATGTCTGTTTCTGAATTTGCTTGCTTTTTCTCCAAGCTTTTAAGTACAATCGGCCTTGCTTATGCTTCGTTTTTATTTATTGTTGACAATGCCTCAAAAACTAGGTCAGGTTGATCCATCATTAAGAAATGTCCCGCATTGGGGATGACGAATATCTCTTTATTTGGAGCCTTTATATCTTTAAAATAATCTTCAGCTATAACATAGGGAGCTTGCCAGTCCCTTCCACCCAGAATATAATATACTGGCACCTTATATTCCTTAGATTCCATACGGAAATTGAAACCACCAAGAAAACTATGAACTTTAGAATTTGCCTTAAAGATTTTCATAAATGCTATAATATCGGAGAACTTAAAAATCGGGCTTTTAAATGCAGCTATCCAAATATCCATGCCTAATTCCATACCTAATTTATATTTACCTTGAAGCTTACGGACTACACTACATTTTCTCAAAAACTCTTTATCAAAAATAATTTTGCTGCCAGGATATTCACCTATACTTTCGAGCTTCTTTAATGATTTTTTATCACCTGCCTGCTCAATAAATTCTTTAACTTTGTTATAGCCTATCTGTTCATTTTCAACCATACTAATAACCTGCCCAGCACCAATATAATATTCTACTTCTTCTGGATGCTTTCTGATAAATATTGACCCCAGAACACTTCCCCAGGAATGACCGAATATAACAATATTCTTCTTGTCATATTTTTTCTTAAGATACTGAATAACTTCAAATAAGTCTTGAAGCATCAACTCCACTGTTGGAAGCTTTGCAGGGTTCCTCGTCAGCGTCTTTCCAGCACCGCGCTGATCCCAGTGGACCACAGTATATATTTCTTCCCATCTATCTTGAAATACTCCTGTAAATAAGGATTCTGCTGAGCCAGGCCCTCCATGCAAAAACAACATTACAGGATTATCAAAGCTTGTTCCTAGATGCAACATAAACTGGTCTATTCCATTAATTAGTACATATTCATCAATACATATTAACCTGTTATTTTTATTCTTCATAGTTTTCTCTCTCCATTATCTGATTTTTTCTTATTCTTTCAAACTCATTTAATATTCTTGTTATATCCGCCTTCTGACTTTCATCTGCTTTTAAGTTACTATCTTCTTCAAAGCCATCCTGTTCTTCACCATCAAATCGATACAGCTTTTTCAACATTCCCCAGATGGTTTCTAAATCTCCAGTTGAAAATTCCTTAAAAAGCTCTGCCATAAAGAATATTCCTTTTTCTGAAACTTGATACAATACCTGCTTCCCAGCCTCTGTAATTATTACATTGACGGCACGCCTATCTTCAGGACTAGGCATAATATCAACATATCCTTTGCTTTGCATAACAGTAACAATCTGTTTTACATTTTGTTTGGTGGTGCCCAACTTTTTCGCAATATTATTAAGGGTAGTTTTACCTTCAGATAAATGAGAAATTGCAACCATGGTCATATACTGCCTTGAGGTTAAACTCCCCAAGTATTTATCTCCTCTTACCTGAAGCTTATTTGCTAGTGAAAATAATGTTGCATAGGTTTGCTCCATTAAAAATATCTCTCTGCATATATCCATAAAAATCCCCCTCTACAAGTCAATATATTGTCTAAATATAGTTTAATAATATTCTGCAAGTTTGTCAATGTATTGTCTATTGTTTTATTATATAAACAATCAGTTATCTTAAGCCATTTTAATATAGGTTGTTGTCAATATCCAATATTATTGCATATTGACAACAACCTAAAAAGTTTTACAAGAGGTTCCTTCTACAATTTCTTTACATTAAAAGGTGAACTATACTGTGAAATACCAGAGATGGAAGAGAATCTAATAGAATACTCTTTAATTAATAGTAATAATTCATTATATAGACCTTTATACAGTTAAGTCGCCATATTTTACTACTATGTCTAAACTACTTTAAAGCTTTTTTAATATATATTCCTAGTGTACCAAAAATAACTACTAAAAATATTAGAAGGAACCATAATCCCAAGCCATTAACTTTTCCTAAAGCAGCCTTTGCACTTGTCCACTCAATATAGGTAAAACATGTCATAATTTCTGTTTTCATGGTAATCATTAATTGTCTGGCACATCTATACTGATATTCTGCATTTTCCTCAGTTATAGGTTTGGGATAATTATATATATTAGGAAACCTGCTTAAAATAGTCAGAAAAAAGTACATTATAAACGCTATAATAGGAAGTATAAATATAGAACTTTTACTACCATATCCATCAGGAACACCTACAGCATTAAAATGGATAGGTATAATATGTGGAAGTAGCCTATAATATTTTAATAATAACCCGATATTTACAAGTATTGCTACAGCACTAAAAAGTTCCATTACTATTTCATAAGTTGAATAAGGTATTTTAAGTTTTGGTCTTTCTTTCATTTCATATTCACCATCTTTAATATAGTATGTATTTCATTTTAAATATCTTAAAATATATTATAATGAAAAATACGTATTTAACTATACGACGCTTCTTAACTAAAATTTTTTTTGATTTTCATATAACTTCACATTATTAGCCTAATGGATATATGAAATTTACGAATTAATAATCTATTCTTCTATAATTAAGATATTATGTGCATCCCTATTTAGGATATTCATTTTGCAAAAATCCTTTAATTTCATCATTTCATATACTTATCTACTAATACGTAACATCTTTCTTTTGTCGACTCCGTCAAAGATCCCTCATATAAAACTTTTTCCATAGAACCACCAGCCATTTCTGCTGCATCATTTTTAGCTTTAGTATCTCTATCTTTTATCCACTGAATCTCTTCGCTTTGTAAATTTTTCATATCACTTGAAGATAACTGAACTTTTAGAACACCATAAATATCATTTAATGCGTCATCCCATTGTTTATATTCTTTGCATGCCTCTTGATACATATCATTAGTAGTTGCCGCTGAATCGTCAAATCCCTTAAATCCTAATTCAATTTTATCTAGTTTATCTTTATATTCCTGCTTTTTAGTCTCTTGATTAAGGGTATTTCTTTCTGTATTCGACTTAGGTTGATTATCAGTTATTTCAGTTTCAATATTCTCTTGAGAAAATTCATACCAAACTGCAGCCTTTTTTTCATCTTGTTCTGTAGTAAAAGCGTTATATGCTTCTTCTGTAGTAGGTTTGTTATCAATGAAGTATGTTCTTGTTACAACACCATTGTTGTTATCTGTATTATGATAACCTAATATGTAATCTTTACAGGCATTTGTTTCAAAACTTAATTTTCTATATCCGTTATTAAAAGCACTATTTGAATAATGAACTGTTCCATCTGTTTTAAGATCCCCAAACCCTCTAAGTACTTGAATATATCCATTAACTTTATTATTCATATAATGTAAGACCTCGTAAAACTCTACATAATTGCCTACTGTTAATTCAAGGACAACTTCAGGTGTTCCGTCACCATCCATATCAAGTACTGTAAAGTGCGTTAATTTGAAGACAGTTCCATAAATCTCTTCATTAGTTAAAAAATCATTCAAATATACATTTTTCTTATTATCTGTGCTAAAAAATTCAGCCTTATTTTGCAATACTGCTTTATATGCCTTCATTGCTAAACTCTTATTATCCTCAGATGATAACTGAGCTTTTGCACTTTCACTTTTGCCATCTAGGTTTGAACTGTCTTTATTATTTGAACATGCAGTAACTGAAATGCTTAACAGAAACACAAGAAGTATACTTATAAGTTTAGACTTCATCTAAATCACTCCTCATATAAAATATAAATAATAGGAATTTGAATTCTCTTAATGCTTGTTCTACTTCGTTTTTTCTATAACAAACATCATTTTGTTTCGACTCCACCTTATCCTTCATTGACTTACCTAGCATTACGGACAGCTTAGGCAATAGTTTTAAGTATGGTCCTACTACAGGTATATACTCTGAATACTCTAAAGCGGACGAATACTTTTCAATTGCAGACCCTACATTTTGCATTTTCTGCTCTTTATTATTAAATTTTAAAGAATTCGAGAGAGTCAGAAAAAATTGATTTATCAGTTGATTGATATCAGTAAAGTTCCAAGGATTAAATTGTACAATAACTATTTTTTCGCTATTATCTACTACTTCGGATAATTGTCTGATTTCTTCAACCGCCATATTTAGAACGGAGGTCTTTCCACAGCCCCATTTTCCTTTAATAAGCTTTTACACTAGATATTTCTACACATATTCCTAAATTCCTCCTAAAGCTGATAAAAAGTCTAATTATTTAAAACATATTACAATCTTCAAATCATAATATTTATTTAGTTTATAAAAATATGTATTCCTAAACTATAAATAAAATATGCTATACTATTTAATGAGAGAATAAAAATGTTTTTAGTGTATACTTTATGGATTATCTATGACATTTCTATTCAGGACACTGAATTAAGAGAGGAGCTAAATAAGTATTATGTATATTAAAGTATCTATTATTGTACCTGTATATAACACAGAAAATTATTTACCTAGATGTCTTGAATCCCTCATTAATCAGTCCTTAGAAGAAATTGAGATAATATTAATCAATGATTGTTCTACAGATCATAGTCTAGCCATTTTAGAAAAATATAAAGAAAATTATCCTAGCAAAATTACTATTATAAATTTAAAAGAAAATAAAGGACCTGGTGGTGCTAGAAATGAAGGAATACGTATAGCAAAAGGTGAATATTTAGGATTTGTTGATAGTGACGATGACGTATCACATAAAATGTTTGAAGAATTATATAAAATAGCTACTACAGAAAATTATGATATGGTTGATTGTCAATTTTATTATGAAGGTTTTAACCAAAATATTAGAACTACCAGTAACAATGCTTTGGGTAAATTAGACTTGGAAAAAAAGAGAGAACTTTTTATACATTCTGGGTTTATTTGGAGTAAAATTATAAAAAGAAATATAATAGTTGATAACAATATACGTTTTCGAGAAAAAACAGCTTATGAAGATATAGATTTTATACGTGTTGCTCTATTTTATTTCAAAAAAATTTATGCTACTGATATGGTGTTATATAATTATAGAAATAATGCTAATTCTATTTCAGGCAGCCCTAGTAAAGATATTCAAATATATCAAAAAATAGATTCTATGAAATCTTTGTGTGAAAAATTCAAAAATCTTAATGCTTACAATGATTATAAAGATGAAATTACATATTTAATCTATAAGTCATATGTGATTATGATATACTATGTTGTATCACTAAAAAAGGAAGAAATGAATCCTAGATTATTTAAAGAACTTCGTGATTTTTTCTTTGAAGTCGCAGATTGTAATTATCAAAATAATAAGTATATTTTACAAATTAATGAATCAGATAGATCATTAGTAGAACTTAACAACAGAGATTATAGACAACTCATTTGTATATGCTCTAATTTAGTGTAAATTCATCATATCATTTATTATTTTTATCTATAAGAACATATTTAAAAGATAAATTGATAATCAAAGGTAAGTCTTCAATTGGAAAATTGGCTGAAAATGAAATTTCTATAACTGCTGAAGAAAAAAACTCAAAGAACTAAAAACTTTTAAACTATAAAAACCGTAACGGCTTCTTTTAAGCATATTATACCACAATTATATTAAATTTAATTATATAAAATTCATTTGTATAAATCCTATTTATTACTATAATTATTAATATCTATCTATATAATGTGTTAAACGTAAAAATAAGACTGCCTTGAAACCCTTCAAAACACTCTTATACAGTCATTGGTAGTCCCTAGGAGAATCGAACTCCTGATTTCACCGTGAGAGGGTGACGTCTTAACCACTTGACCAAGGGACCGCATATTCATAATTTTCCTGACCAACATTTATTATTATATATTTCTACGCTGGTTTAGTCAATACTTTTTCAATTAAATAAAGCTGAAATTTAAATATACTTACAAACCAAAATATTTAATTAAAAATTTATTATAGCTAGTTGCAAATAGTTCGCATTTAAGTGTATAATATATATTGATAAAATTTATCTTATATGCATTTTTACAAATAATCATATATATGATATTATTTCCATATATTATAAATTTTATATAGCTATATATTTTAGGAGAAAATTTATTTATGCTTAATATAAAAAATTTAACTTTTTCTTATACAGGAAAACCTCCTTATTTAATAGATTCCATAAATCTAAACATTAAATATGGAAGTTATGTTTCAATAATAGGTGAAAATGGAAGTGCCAAAACTACTTTAATTAAATTGATATTGGGATTATTACATCCTTTAGCGGGACATATAAATTTATCCACAAAAAAAATCGGCTATGTTCCTCAATTTATGGAGAATTTCAACTCCCAATTTCCAATTACAGTTTCAGAGTTACTAAAATGTCATATGAAAGTTTTAAAAATCAAGAATAAGAAACTTATGGATACAAACCTGAATTCTGTAGGAATGAGTGATTTTAAAAATAGCCTTATAGGGAACTTATCTGGAGGACAGCGTCAAAAAATATTTATAGCAAGAGCTCTAATAGGTTACCCCAAACTTTTAATACTTGATGAACCTTCCACGGGGATAGATGTGATAAGTCAAAAGGAAATATACACTATAATAAAACATTTAAATACTGACTTATCCATGACAGTAATAGCTGTAGAACATAACTTAGAGGCTGCATTTAAAAATTCTACTCACATATGTGTTATGAAACACAGTAGCGCAGCTATGTACACCATTGAAGAATATAAAAAAATTAATAGGCTTTAAAATCAATTAATTTACATTTGGGAGGTAACTCATGTTACAATATGATTTTATGCAAAATGCAATTATTGCAGGTATATTTATATCCATATTATGCCCTGCAGTAGGTACTTTTTTAGTTTTAAAAAGATATTCCATGATGGGAGATACCCTGTCTCACTCATCTTTTGCCGGAGTTGCCATAGGTATTGTATTTGGGTATAATCCAATATTCACCGCCTTTATATTTACCTCTATTGCAGGACTTGTAATAGAATTTTTAAGAGATTATTATAAAAAATATGCAGAATTAATACTTGTAATTGTACTTACTCTGTCAGTAGGTATTGCAATTGTACTTATAAGTACCGGAAAAGCCAGTGGAAATGTAAATTCCTATCTATTTGGTAGTATACTTACAGTATCTAAAAACGAACTTTATACCGTATTTATATTAAGTATAATTTCTGTCATAACTCTCTCAATACTTTACAATGAGTTACTTTACATAACTTTTGATGAAAACGGTGCTAAGATATGCAGGGTAAAAGTAAAACTTATAAACTATCTATTTACACTTTTGGTAGGTGCTACAATTTCTGTGTCTATAAGAATTCTAGGTATCCTTGTAATTTCATCTATGATAGCAATGCCTGTAGCTGCATCACTTCAATTACATAAAGGTTTTAAGCTGACGCTTGTATTCTCTATAATATTTGGACTTATAGATATAATGGGAGGATTATTTTTATCCTATTATATAAACAGTGCTCCTGGTGGTACTATTGCATTAATTTCCGTATTTATGCTTTTAATCGTCCTTGCTTATAAAAAAATATCCACTAAATAACCCTAACCAAATACTCTTATATCCATTATATATTTTAATATTTCATCCGTACAAATCACTATCACTACCTTTTTATCTGTTTCATGTAATCCTCTATGTTCTTATACATACTTGACCAGGAACGTCTACAGAACATAACTGCCACATCACTTCTTCTAGACCTTTCCTTTATTATTTCTGCCATATTATGTCCTACATAATCTGTAAGTACTAGTACTAAATCTGTATTTTCGGGAATTTTCACCTTTCTATCACCTTTTTTTCTTCCCGTAACATGCCCAATTTTATTGAAACCAGTTTCCTTTAATTTATCTGTTATACTTCCAAGATTATCTCCTCCAATAACCAAAATGCTCATGTTCTTCCTCCTTCTTCATTTTTAGCCTTAGACGATATTAATTTTCATTCTCAATTATACTATATTTTTTTACTTGTGTAAACAGTTAAAATTTAAGAAGCATAATAAAGTCTCTCTAGATTCCTCACTATACTTCATATAAAACACTTTTAATTATTTAATTTTTTCTAATATCTATGAGCTTAGTACTGTCAATATCCACTTCCTGAAAGGTTCCCATATTCTCCATAACATACAGTGCAGATTCTATTATTGCAAATGCCATAGGACAACCTGAGCCCTCTCCTAATCTCATATTTAAATTTAACATAGGGGTTAATTCCAGTTCCTTCATTACATATTTTGCAGCTGGCTCTGCAGAAAGATGAGAGGGAAACAAAAAATCTTTTACACTTTTATTTAACCTTACAGCACAAAGAGCTGCTATTGAAGATATGAATCCATCTATTACAATAGGCACCCTATTTTTAGCAGCTCCTAAAAAACAGCCGCATATTCCTGCTATATCAAATCCTCCTACTTTTGTTATAACGTCAATAACATCTTCTGGATCTGGATTATTTATATCAATGGCACTTTGCACCGCTATCTTTTTGGCTATAAGCTGCTCTTCGGTAATGCCTGAGCCTTTTCCAACTGTTTTATCTACAGGCAACTTTGTTATTGCACTTAGGACTGCAGAACTGGTAGCAGTATTGCATATTCCCATTTCTCCTGTACCAAATAAATCATATCCTTTTTCTACAAGTTCATCTATTATTTCAATTCCTGCTTCAATTGCCTTTATACACTGTTCTCTGGTCATAGCCGGTCCTTTTGCTATATTTTTAGTGCCATAATCTACTTTTTTATTTATTATCCGGTGATTTTTAAAATTGTAATCGACTCCTACATCTACTACAGTTCTATCAGAGCCAAAAAAATCTCCCAGCACACATACCCCTGTTATACCTTTAACAAAATTCTCAGTAATATTTACCGTAAGTCCTTTAGGACAGCTGCTTATCCCCTCTTCCCATATTCCATTATCGGAACACATTATAACTATATTCTTTTTATGTATTTTATTATACACTTTTCCGGTAATCCCAGACATTTTTATAACTATTTCTTCTAACTCTCCAAGGCTTCCTATAGGTTTTGCTAAATTATCCAGTTTTTCCTCTGCTTTTTTCACAGCTTCTTCATTTCTTTTTTCTATACTTTCTAAAGTTTCTTTTAACAAGCTCATTATATTCCCCCATATATTTCAAGATTCACTATTTACAAAATATATTTATCCCATCGCTACCACTGCTAACACCCCCATCGCACTCTGTGAAAGCGATTCACACAAAATTAAAAATTTTGGTTCTCTGCTTTTCTATCAAAGTGGGGGATAAGCGCT
This sequence comes from Candidatus Clostridium eludens, assembly GCF_045310515.1. NCBI lineage: Bacteria > Bacillati > Bacillota > Clostridia > Eubacteriales > Clostridiaceae > Clostridium > Candidatus Clostridium eludens. The sequence continues at coordinate 9,839 of NZ_JBJHZX010000040.1, forward strand.
GCCACGCGCCTGGATAGGTTCTTCTAAAAATTTAAAACAAACTATTCAAATTCATTTTTATAGAACATTTTAATTATAGTACAGGCTTTTCCTTTTTCGTAGAAAAAATAAAAATCATCTGTACATATAAAACTCATAATACTTTTTTTATATTCTATATGGGAAATGGCATTTCTCATTTTAGAACTAAATTCCACAAAGTTATCATATTTTTTAATATATCCTATTATCTTATCCGCAATAAATACTGAAGTTATAGGAGACACACCTTTTATATTTACTCCTACTGAAACATTTTTACTATTTCTCTGACAGGGTATAATAGAATTACCATTTTTAGAATTTGTAGTATCCACATATATTTTACAAAGCTCCATACAGTGACTTTGTATAGTGGAATTTACTTCTTCTTTATCTGTAGCAATTACTACAATATGCTTATCTTCTATATACCGCTTATCATACCTTCCTTTAATAAGAGTAACATTTAAATAATCTTTAATATTCTCAAAATTATATATAAATTTTTCAGCCAATATATAAACCTGGCACCCTTTTAATGCAAAAGTCTTAGATTTTATATAGGCCGCATTTCCTCCACCTATTACAATCACTTTTATCTTACAAGATAAAAGTGAAAGAAGCATAGGCGAATTATTTTCTGAAATGTTTCTTTTCAAATCTACACTTCTTCCTTCCTTTACTAGAATTATATAACTATATTTTAAAAATAAACTGACATTAATATTACAAGTATTATAGCAAAAAAGATCATTATATTAATCTCAGAAAAATACATAAGCTTTATGCTCTCTTTTATATGATTAAAATTTAATTCTATACATTTGTCCCCTATAGTAGGCTTGTAAACTATTTCTCCAAAATATGCATTAGCCCCTCCCAGCTGCACTTTCATGGCACCTGCTGCTGCTGCCTCAGGATAGGCACAATTAGGACTTTTATGATTTTTTCTATCTCTTATCATTATTTTAAAAGTCTCAACTGGATCTCCCTTTACTATAAAAGCAGAAACACACATAAATATCCCTGTAATTCTAGCAGGAATAAAATTAAATATGTCATCTATCTTTGCAGGAAAAAAACCTATATATTTATATTTTTCATTCATATACCCAAGCATTGAATCCATAGTATTTATCCCTTTATACAACATGGCAAAAGGTGCCCCAAAAATAGCTGCATACATAAGTGGTGCTATAACTCCATCTGAAGTATTTTCCGCTACAGTTTCTACACTTGCCCTTACTATTTCATCACTTTTTAAATTAGTAGTATCTCTTCCCACTATGTAAGAGAGTTTTGTCCTAGCTTCTATAATATTCCCTTTTTTTAGGTCACGGTATACTTTTCCAGCTTCCACTGCCAGACATTTAGCTGAAATAGTTGTCCAAATAAGAAATATGTTTACTATTTGATATAAAATTATATTTACTCTTAAAAGCATAAGTATAATAAATGGTATAAAAAAACTAACCATACCAACTATTAATACTATTATACCACCAAACATTTTCAAGGCTTTTTCATTTTTACAGATTTTTCTTCCTTTCTTTTCTAGATAGTTTATAAGTTTTCCTATGTATATTACAGGATGAGGAAACCCACGGGGATCTCCAATTATCCAATCTATTATAACTGCCGCAAAAATATTTATAAAATTAATAATTAAAAATAAAGTAAACAAACTTAATCCCCCTTTTAGCAGTTATCTATACTGTAAACATATAGATAAACTTATACTTAGGCATATGAAAAAATATATAAGATATCCTAAGCATATTTCTCATAAACATACAAATATAATTCCTAATCTTTATACACCCTTTAGCTCTCGTATAATCCATAAAACACATACCATGGTGCTATTGCTACAGCTGTACCTTTTGATTGTTCTCTAAGTAAAAATTCCCTTATTTCCTCTTTATGTAAGGCAAACACCTGTATATCCTCTGCCTCCTCCAGCTGCTGCTGTGGATTTTTATTTTCTTCTAAATTTTCATCTATTTCTATCTTTACCACCCTAACTCTATCTGTTACAAGAGCAGGATTTGAGTAAAGTTCAGGTCCTACAGATTTTACTTTTCCCCTATATCCTGTTTCTTCTTTTAATTCTCTGAGAGCACTTTCAAATAAATCTTCATTTTCTACAAGTCCTGCCGGAAATCCAATAACATACTTGTCAATGGCAGGTCTATATTGTTTTATAAATATATATCTGTTAGATGGTACCAGTTTACTTATTATTATCACCGTACTTGTAGTATTGGTTCTTTCTATACTCTCCCATTTCAGTATTTCATTGTTTTTCCCTGAATAAGTTACTTCTTCTAGCCTAACCCATTTTCCTTCGTATAGTAATTCTTTTGATATTCTTTTCATTCTACATATCCTCCTAATTTTTCAATTTCTTCTCCAATGATCATGAAACCCCTTTTTATATCTTCTTTATTAAGTCTTGAGAACCCTAATCTCAAAGTATCATAGCCTTTGTCATCCACGTAAAATACATCCCCTGGAGTAAATATGATCCTTCTTTCACAACATTTATCTAAGAGTTTTCTGGCATCTATATTTTTTAATTTTACAAATATATGCAGTCCCCCTTCCCCAAGTATTTCTCTATTTTTTATATACTTTCTTGCACATTTTAGTGCAAATTCATACTTTTCCCTATACACTCTTCTAGCCTTTTTTATGTATTTATCAAAATTGCCGCAATTTAGATAGTCATAAAAAACTGCCTGGTCAAGTGAAGAAGTGTGGATATTTCTGGCCCTTTTTACACTTTCCAAGTATCCTATAAGCGTCTTATCCCCTAATATCCAACCTATTCTTATTCCAGGAAATAGTATCTTTGAAAAGCTGCCTATATATATAACACTATTACCAGAGCCACTAAAGGCAGCAATAGGTGATACATGAGCTCCTAAATATCTAAGCTCCTCATTAAAACCATCTTCAATTATAGGTACATTATAAGATTTAAGCATATTATATACACAAACTCTTTTTTCTGGAGACATAACAATACCTGTGGGATTATGATAAGAAGGAACAAAATATGAAATTTTGAATTTATTTTTTTGTAATTCTTTTTCAAGTATGCTTAAATTTACTCCATCCTTCTCCATATCTACACCTGTTATATTAAGCCCGTGCAACTTCATAATCTTAATTGCAGTATTGTGAGTTGGATTCTCACATATTATATTGTCTCCCTTCTCTGTAATACAGGACAATATCAAATCAAAGCCTTCTGTAAAACCATTTGTTATAAGTATGTCCTTTTCCTGTATATCCACACCCTTATTTTCCATATATTTAAGCAAATATTGAATAAGGGGCCTGTATCCTTTGGCATATCCATAATTCAGTACTTTTTCTCCCTCAATAGACATCCTGTTTAAAAATGCCCTCTTAAACTCACCTACATTAAACAGATTTTCATCAGGAGCTATACTTTTAAAAGATATCATTCCCTTCTGCCATTTCGCCTCATGTTTAATTATATCTAATTTTTCTGAAAGTTTTCCATAGTTGTTTATTTCATTCTCCCAGTTTACACTCCACTTTCCCTGAAAATCCACTTTAATATTTGATACAAAAGTACCTTTTCCCTTTTTTATATATACGAATCCCTCATCCTGTAAAAATTCATAGGCATATATTATTGTATTTCTGCTTACATTAAACATAGAAGCCATTTCCCTGGTGGATGGCAGTTTTTCATCACTTCTAAGCAGCCCCTTTAATATCATATCTTTAATATAATCCTTTACCTGTACATATACAAGCCTATCTTTATCTATTTTAATATTAGAGAACATAATAAATTTCACCTCAACTATATTTTTACACAATTAAATGAAGAAATAAATAAAGAATAATACCCAGTTAAATACTTAAAAGGTACTATTCTTTATTCTATGAGGTGTTTTGTGTTAAAATTATTTATTTTTTAAAATGCCGGAACTATACTTCCCTTATACTTTTCGTTTATAAATTGTTTAATTTGTGGATCATTCACAGCTTTTGCTAAAGCTTTAATATAAGGTTTATCTTTATCTTCTTTTCTAACAGCAATTATATTGGCATAAGGTGAATCTTTTGATTCTATAGCAATGGCATCTTTTGTTGGATTTAAATTTGCCTCTAATGCATAATTTGTATTTATAACGGCTGCATCTACATCTGATAAAATTCTTGGAAGCTGCGGTGCATCAACCTCTTGTATATTTAAGTTTTTCTTGTTCTCAGTTATATCCAGTTTTGATATGGTGTCTCCATCTTTTACCTTTATGAGTCCTTTAGCAGCCAACAACTTTAAAGCCCTGGCTTCATTTGTAGCATCATTTGGTACAGCTATTTGTGCTCCATCTTTTAACTCACTTAAACTCTTAATCTTATTTGAATAAACCCCCATTGGTTCAATATGCACTTTAGCAACATAAGTCAAGTCTGTGTTATTCTTTTGATTAAACTCTTCTAAATATGGTATGTGTTGAAAAAAGTTTGCATCTATTTCTCCTGACTCTAAGGCTTTATTTGGAGTTACATAATCTGTGAATTCAACTATTTGCAGGTCATATCCTTCCTTTTTCAGTATAGGCTTAACCTTTTCCAATATTTCTTTGTGAGGCTGAGGAGATGCCCCTATCTTTATTGTAGTTTTGTCCTCATTTTTACTTGTGCTGCCTTCACTTTTTTGTGAGCCGCACCCAACTAGTGCAAAAATAACTATTAATGATAAAATAGCGGTTAATATTCTTTTCATTTCTTATTCCTCCCTTATGATATTAGATTAAAAATAATAAAGCCCGAGGATAACCTCGAGCTAAAAATCTCAAACTATCCCCTATCTTTCAGCTTACGCTGTAGGAATTAGCACCAATGTATTATAAAATAATACTGGTTGCCGGGCTTCATAGGGCCAGTCCCTCCACCACTCTTGATAAAGCTTATATTAAATTCATAACTTACAGAATAAATTATAGCATACAATTTAATAATGTCAATACCATTTCAAAAACATAATAAATTCATATTAATTCCTCTAAAAAACCACTATTAAATTGAAATATTGATAGTGTGGTTCTTTAATATTTTAATTAAAATGTATATTATTATATTAAAGAGGTTTTACACCAAAATCAAAAAATAGGAAAATAAAGTTGATATTGGAGGAATTAATAATATGAAAATAGGAATCATAATGGGAGGTATATCTTCTGAAAGAGAAGTTTCCCTAAATTCAGGAAAATCAATAATAAACTATATGGATAAAAACAAATATGATATTATACCTATTGTTATAGATAAAAAAAGTGATGTAATGGAGAAAGTGAAGGATATAGATTTTGCATTTATTGCACTTCATGGCAAATTTGGTGAAGATGGTATAATTCAATCTGTTTTTGAAACTATGGATATTCCCTATTCAGGCTGCAGCCCTCTAACCAGCGGTATTTGCATGGATAAAGACATAAGTAAAAAATTACTGTGCTCTGAGAATATAAACACTGCCAGCTGGATATGTACTAAATCCATAGAAGATATTAACTATAAATACTTAGAAGAAATGGGATACCCTGTAGTAGTAAAACCCAACTGTGGTGGCTCAAGTGTAGCCACTACTATAATAACAAAAAGTGAAGATGTAGAAGCTGCCGTTCGCCTTGCTTTGAATTATGATACAGAAGTTATGATTGAAAAATATATAGCAGGTGATGAAATAACCTGCTGCATATTAAATGGAACTACCCTTCCAATACTTGCTATAAAACCTAAAGGCAACTTCTTTGATTATACTTCGAAATATGCAGATGGGGGCTGTGATGAAATAGTAGTAGAATTTGAGAAACCACTGCAAAATGAAATTGAAGAAATATCCAGAAAGTGCTGGAATCTTTTCAAGTGCAAAGGATACGTTAGAGTAGATATGATACTAGAAAATAAAATTCCCTATGTGCTTGAACTGAATACTCTACCAGGACTCACTAAAAATAGCCTCTTTCCTAAAAGTGCTAATGCAGTAAATATATCTTTTACAGAATTATTAGACAAAATAATTCAATGCTCTCTGTAAATTTTAAGAGTATCTGAAAATAAATAACTAGCATGCTGGCTAGTTATTTATTTGAATATACCCAAAATATCACCATTTTAATGTACATCCTGTTTTATGTTCAAATTCTGCTTTTACATTATCTAAATTTTCTATATTTACGTTCTCTAATTTTAGTTCTAAACTTAAATTCACGCTATTAAAGGATGGATTTTTCTTTAATTTTATATTCTCTCTTTTACAAATATCTGCCGCTATTTTTATTATTTCATTTTGGTTTGCACTGCTTGATGCGCTAATATTCCACCCTGTAATATTAGCTAAATGCTGAATATGTGTTTTATACTTTTCTCCAATTACAGAACTTATAAACGAAAGTTCTATATATTTTTCATCAGAACATGATTTGATACCTTTTCTGTAGGGTTTGAATTCCTCTTTACTAAAAAACTCTTCAATTAAATTTAAAGCCTTATTTTGTTCCATAGCTTCACATCTGCCAGAAGCTTTCATATAAATATGCTCTGTACTTCCTTTTACTCCAGCTTCAGCACATTCAATTAATAAATTTAATCCCGTAATATTTTGAAATTCCTTTAGCTTATCTTCTCCTACAACATATATAGAATTTGTTATTACTACTGCCTGCCTCTGCTCCAACCTATAAGATATCTTTTTAATAGAAACATCCTGTAAAATTCTATTTACAATTTCAGAGGCTGCATTTATATTTACAGTATTACTTATCTCTACTTTCCAGCCTACTTGCTTTTCAAACTGTTCTATTTTACTATGTATATTTTCATGTACCACAGCCGGAAAATCAAAATTTAGAATTACTTTTTTTTCATCATACATAAAACTTGCTTTTTTAGGATTAAAGCAACTAAAATATTTATTGGTAAGTTCTCTTAATTCATTTGGTTTAAGTTCTTTTCTCTTTAGGCTTTCTTGAATTACATCCTCACTTTTACACTTAAACAAAAATAATCTTCTATTGTCACTTTCAAAATAAGGAGAATTCATTATAATTCTTTGAAAATTCTCTAAAGTATTTTTCACTTTATTGTTTCCATTCCATATATAATTCATCTCTTCTGTGGTAAAGAGCTTTTCTCCATAGTTAACCGATACAAATTTCCATAATTTTTTCATGTTATTTTCATTTAGTTCCTCATCACAATTCATAACTTTATCCAAAGACTTTTTCCATTGTTTCCTAGGCTTATTTATATTCATCTCATAGATTTCACTGCATTTAGGTGCATAAACTTTTCCCCTTACTTCTGAGGAAAGCTGCCTGCAAAAATTTTCTATTACACTTTCATTTCCATGAACTATAAATATATTCCCAGGATTCAAAAAACTTATAAGTGATTTTATTTCACTTTTATCACTGTGAGCTGAAAGTCCCACATTTTTTACTGTACAATTTACAGGAACTGTTTTTTCATTTATATATAATTTCTTATCCTTTTCTTCTTTCAAAAGATCCAAGAGCTTTCTTCCCGGAGATTCCTCATCCTGATATCCTGTCATAACTATATATCCATTTTCCATAGGGGCTATCTTTTCCGCATAGTACTGACTGTATCCACCTGTAAGCATGCCAGAACTTGAAACTATTATTAAAGGTTCCCTATCTTCTAATATTTTTTCCCTAAGTTTATTATTATCTATTGAAATTATGTTATCATCATAAAATGGTTCAATTCCCTTTAATATTTTTTTACCTAGAGAATTTTTAAGATATAGAGGATTTAACTTATAGGTTCTATTTATATCCCGTATCATTCCATCTACATACACCTTAATATCTTTTAATAAATTTTTATTCAATGCCTTTTTTATGGTAAGCAATACCTCCTGTGCCCTGCCCAGAGCAAAAGCCGGAATTAACATTTTACCACCTTTTTGTTTACATTCATTTATTATATCTATAAGCCGTTCCTCTTCTACTTCTCTGTTGGAGTGCAATCTGTCTCCATAGGTGGCTTCAAAAATTGCTACATCCGGTCTTAACCTTGGAACTTTTAATCCTTCTACAGTTTTTTGTGAAAATACAGAAAAATCTCCAGAATAAAACAGAGAACCCTGAGGCGTGGTAATATAAATACACGCAGCTCCTGCTATATGTCCTGCAGTGTAGAATGTAAGTTTTATATCTTCAAAAATAGGGAATTCCACCATATAGTTTATGGGGAAGATATTATTTAACATATTTTTAACATCTTCCTCTGCATATAAAGGAATTTCCCCTTCCCTATTATTCATGATCTTTAAACTGTCATATAGAAGTACCCTCATTAAGTCCTTTGTCATTCTAGTAGTATATATCCTGGCTGTGGGATATTCTTTACTTATTATAGGGAGGGATCCTATATGATCCATGTGAGAATGACTTATAATTACAGCATCTATCCCTCCCTGCTCCTGAATTGATTTAAAATCCGGAAGGGCATCTTTAGAAGAACTCTGTCTTATGCCGCAATCCATAAGTATATTTCTATTACATATTCTCACAAGTATACAACTTCCACCTACTTCTCTGGCTCCCCCTAAAAATGAAATGTTCATATTGTGACATCACCTCCCTCTCCCAGTAAATATGTCATATTCTAAAGAGCCTTAATCAATGCATAACCAATCCCAAGATGTCTTATATAGTATTTTAACATATATAATTGTATTATTCAAAATGAATAATTGAAATTACTGGTAAGAGTAAATATAATTTTTAACAGGTGAACATACAAACATATTAATAGTTACAACATACCGCTAAAATATTTATACATTTTCAGCAATATAGTAAATTAGTTTTTCTGTATCCTGCCACCCCAGACATGGATCTGTAATGGATTTTCCATAAGTACCTTCATCCACGTGTTGATTGCCTTCTTCGAGGTAACTTTCAATCATAAATCCCTTAATCATATTCTTAAGTGTAGCATCATATTTTCTACTCATAAGTACCTCTCTGGCAATTCTTGGTTGTTCCTTATAAAGTTTAGTGGAATTTGCATGGTTTGTATCTACAATAATTGAAGGGTTTAACAATCCCTTTTTTTCATATTCTTTAGAAAGATTAATCAAATTTTCATAATGATAATTTGGAATATTTCTTCCATAAGAATCCACTGCTCCTCTTAAAACAGCATGTGCAAGAGCATTCCCGCTTGTTTCAATCTCCCATCCATTATATATAAAAGTATGATTCAACTGTGCTGCCTTAATGGAATTTAACATTACAGTTATATCACCGCTGGTAGGATTTTTCATTCCCACAGGCATATTAATACCACTTACAGTAAATCTATGCTGCTGGTCTTCAACCGAACGGGCTCCAATTGCATGATAACTTAATAAATCTGCAAGATATGTATAATTTTCTGGATACAACATCTCGTCTGCAGCAGGCATATGGTATTCATTTAAAGCTTTTATATGCATTTTTCTGATAGCTTTTATCCCTGCAATTAAATCTGGCTTTTTATGCGGGTCTGGCTGGTGTGCCATTCCTTTATATCCCTCTCCAGTGGTCCTTGGCTTATTTGTATAAATTCTAGGTATGATAATAATAACGTCTTTTACCTTTTCTTGGACTTTCGCCAGCCTGCCTATATATTCACAAACAGAATCTTCATTATCTGCAGAACATGGACCTATTACAAGAAGAAATCTATTATCTTCATTTGTAAAGACCTTTTTTATCTCCTCGTCTCTATTTTTTTTAGTTTCTTTCATAGAATTTGACAGTGGTATTTCCTCTATAATTTCATCTGCAGTAGGCATTTTCTTAACAAATTTCATACTCATATTTTTACTTTCCTTTCTATGAATTTTATCTATTCAGATATTCCACAGTTTAACCATTTCTATAACTCATATGTTAAAGTATAAACCTTTATCTTTATGAGTCAATAGTAATATTACATATACTAAAATAAATAACAAGCCGCAGATGGCAACACTATTTTAAGCATGCCCTATTTGCGTAATGCCTCAGCAGCAATCTTTATATCATCTTTTCCTAAGATGGCAGATATGACAGAAATACCATCAACTCCAGTAGATAGCACTTCTTTAAAATTATTCTCATTAATACCTCCTATGGCAACTGCAGGTATGTTTATGCTGTTGCATATTTTCTCCAGTACTTCTATACCTATAGGTGTATCTATATCTTTTTTAGTACCCGTAAAAAATACCGTTCCTATTCCAACGTAATCTGCCCCATTTTTCTCTGCTTCCAAAGCTTCCTCTACATTACCTACGGATATGCCTATTATTTTATCCCTACCTAAAATATTTCTTGCTGTAGTTAAAGGCATATCGCTTTGTCCAAGATGTACTCCCTCTGCATCCACAGCCTGTGCTATATCCAATCTATCATTTATTATCAGAGGAATTTTATAAATTTCAGTTATTTTTTTAACTTCCAATGCCTGCCTATAAAAATCTCTTGTGGAGGCATCCTTTTCTCTCAACTGGACCATAGTAACACCGCCTAAAATGGCCTCTTCCACAGCTTCATGGAGAAGTTTTTCTTTTAAAAAACTTCTGTCTGTAACCAGATATAAACTATAATCTAATTCCATGTTATTTTGCCCTCTTTCTTCAATTTTTCTTCACTTAATTCATATATGTAATCTATAAGCTTAACCCTAAAACTTCCTGGAGCCTTAGCCTCTCTATAAGCTTCTTCTCCTGCTATATTCATGGAGAGTATAGCACTTACAGTACTTATGAATTTGTCTTCAAAAGCCCCTGCTGCGCCCCCGCAAAGTGCCCCCACCATACATCCTGCTCCTGTTATTTTAGTTAACATTTCTGTTCCATTTTCAATTATGGCACTATTTTTTCCATACGCTACAAAATCCTTTTTGCCAGTAGCGGCAACTACACAATTATATTTATCAGATAAAGCTATACAGGAATCCAATGCACCCTCTCCAGTATCCAATGAATCAACCCCTTTTACACTTGAAGTTTCACCTGCTAAAAATTTAATCTCACCTATATTTCCCTTTATGACATCAATTCTTCCAACCTTGAGAATTCTATCTATAACCTGAATTTTTCGTGGGATGGCAGCACAAGCTACAGGATCCAAAACTACAGGAATATTATTGATTTTTGCAGACATACTGGCTAAAATTGCCGCCGTTTCTTGCTCTTTAGTAAGGGTTCCCACATTTATATATAGGGCAGAAGATATTTTTACAAAATTAAAAACCTCGTCATATGCCTCACACATGGCTGGTGAAGCACCATAAGATAAAAGAACATTTGCACAATCATTTATGGTTACATAATTAGTAATACAATGTACAAGTGGTACCCTTTTTCTAACTTCCGTTAATACTTTTGACACTTCATCTAATTTAAAATTGCTCATTTTTTAGTCTCCTTTTATATTTAATTTAGTTATTAATTACTAATAATCCAGCCCAGCGTTTTTATAAATTTCAATAAGATGTCCTACCGGACCTACTCCTTTACCTATGGTAAAGGAATTTTCTATAGCTTTAGCTATATATTGTTTTGAAAGATATACTGCTTTATGAACACTACAGCCTTTTGCAAGATAAGATGCTATAGCAGAGGATAAAGTACAGCCTGTACCATGGGTATTTTTAGTATTTATTCTGTGTCCCTGCAAGTTTAATATATCGCCATCATAGAGTAGAATGTCATCTGCATCATTACATCTGTGTCCACCTTTTACAAGTACATTCTTTGCCCCCATTTCTTTTATCTTAAAAGCTGCTTTTTCCATATCTTTTTTACTTTCTATTTTTAACTCCGTAAGAACTTCTGCCTCTGGAATATTTGGAGTTATAATATCTGCAATCTGCACCATATTCTTTATAGCCCGTTCAGCCTCCGGTTTTAAAAGAAAATATCCACTTTTTGATATCATTACAGGATCAAGTACTATGTTTTTGGCCTTATATTCTATAAGAAGCTTTTCTATTACAGATATGGTATGACTATTTGAAACCATGCCAATTTTCACTGCATCTACTTCTATATCATCAAATACAGATCTTATTTGAGCCTCTACCATCTCAGGACTTACATCCATAACCTCCTGTACACCCACTGTATTTTGAGCCGTAACAGCAGTAATTATGCTCATACCATACACTCCAAGAGCACTCATAGTTTTTAGATCTGCCTGTATACCAGCCCCTCCTGAACTATCAGAGCCTGCAATTGTCAACACTTTTTTCATTGTAAACACCTCCTATTTATGTTAAGTGATTCTTAGATTCAATGGAACAAAAACAAAAAGTGTATGCAGAAAAACATACACTTAATAAAAGCCTTTGAGGCTACATAATATTGTTTCCCTACGCCAGCTTTGCCTGGATCAGGTTCAAAGGGTTAGAGAATATCTCTTCTCAGCTTTTATAAGCACCCCCACAAGACTATTATATTTTACTTTTATTTTACTACAGTAATAAAAATTTGCAACCTAAATTTTCACACACAAATTTTTCACACTCACCCTTCTATTAATATTTCATTTTTATCTATTTGATCTGAAAACATTCAACATTTCACGCAAAATCCTTACTAATATTTCCATGCATTTATTTACATGTTATTACAACCAAGGTACAATTATCATATATAGCATTAATTCAATCAAAGGAGGGATTGTTATTAAATCTATATTAAAAATGGGGACCATTGCAGTTATAACTTTGACTTTTTCATCATGCTTTTTAAGCGCATTTAACCATAATGCTACAAAAGTTAATGAAAGTAATAAGCAGCTAGTACAGGTACAGGATTCTGCAAAAATTCCAACAACTAAAGAAATAGTTAATACTTTAACTTCAAATGAGTTTGAAGGGAGATTTGTTGGTTCGAAGGGTAATGAGAAAGCTGGACAATATATCTCAAAAATTTTTAAAGATATAGGATTAAAACCTTTGTTTGGAGATAATTACTATGATGGATATTCACAATTAGTTTATAATAATTATGATACTGGTACAAATAAAATACTTAATAATGTTGTTGGTGTTATAAAGGGTAGGGAAAGTAAAAATGCTGTAATTGTATCAGCACATTTTGATCATATAGGATATCAAGATGGCAAAATTATTAGAGGGGCTTTGGATAATGCTTCCGGTGTATCTGCTTTAATAAAAATAGCTAATACATTACAAGAGAAGTCTAAAGAAAAATCTTTTGATGAAGACATAATTTTTTGTGCATTTAATGGAGAAGAAGAAGGATTAGTAGGAAGTCGTGCATTTGTTAATGAGATTAAATCTAAATCTATATACAACAGCTTATATAACATTAATATAGATTCTATAGGTGCTAAAGCAGGAGGAACATTTGCTTTAAAGAATAAAAGCAATGTGTCTAGCAAGTTATATATACTATAAGGGTTACTCTGGAAAAGGATAATATTGAATTTGCAGATACAGAGGTAAACGTTGGAGGTGATAACTCGAGTTTTGAAAAAGCAGGTATATCTAATGTTTTTTTTGTGCAGGAAGGTATAGAAAAATTAGTTCATAAATCTACAGACACTCCAGATATTTTAGATTATAATCAGATAGATAAGATTGCAAATTCTATAAGTAATCTTATACAAGAAAATGATGGAGTAGTATTTAGTGATTAGTTATCAATTATTTTTATGTATATCTTTTATATAAGAGGTGCTAATATAATCAGTATAATACTGACATCTACACAGGAAAGCATCCTTATTCTGAAACTAAAACTGCTGTAAAAAATTTTCTGCCAAGTTTTGAAATTCTAGTTGACAAATACCTTAGCACCTGTTATTATTTTATATGTTAACTACAGGAATTAATATACATTAAAAGTAAATCAAGCTGGCTTATATCATGCCGAAGTGGTGGAATTGGCAGACGCAACGGACTCAAAATCCGTCGCTGGTGACAGCATGCGGGTTCAAGTCCCGCCTTCGGCACCAAGCATTTTCAAGGGTTAAAAGCATTCTGGGTGAAAATTCCAGAATGCTTTTTTTATACTTTTGTCACCTTTTTGTCACCAAACTTAAAAATAATTATTAAAATTTATCATGATTTATTAATAAGTTCTTTTATTTATAATATTATTTAATCGGCTCAAAGTGATAAAATAAATATAGCTTTATACCCCAAATGGAGCAAGATCTAGTTTTGGAAATATACCAGTTACCAAAAAATAAAGCATAGGGCTAGCAAACCTAACGCTATACTTTCAAACTATTTCTGGACCAAAATAAAATAATCAAAGAGCCGGGCAAAGACAAACTAGTTAACTCTAGTAATTAAGCCGTCCTTAGATTAGATGTAAAATTATAACTTGAATAAAAAAGATAGGTGCTGAAAATTATTTTTGACAGCAAAACATACCCCAGTTTAAAACTAACCTGGAGTCATTTTTTCTTCCTCAATATTGCACGATTAATTATTGAAGAACCATACTTTTGACGTATATCATTAATAGCGGTTTCCAGCTTATCTATTTTGTCTACACCGTTTCTTTCATGGTCTACTTCTAAGATGTTAATATATACCACATAGTTACTATAAAACGGTTTAACTGCTCCTGCTGTTTGGCTACCATTGCTAATTTACATATTAAAATTTTTATACGAATATTGAAAGTAACGTAATAAATAGGGGTGCAGCCCCTTAAAGTTTCATACCCGAAATAATTAGCTTAAAATTATGCTTTTGATTAAACTTTTTTCAAATATTATAAGTTAGATTTACGATTTCAAGCTGTTTTTAAGGATTATTCTAATTAAACTTTATTACAAACCAACATTAAGGGTATTTAAGTCCTTTCTGAATATTATTTTTAGAATGCCTTTTTGGCTATGTTGCCGTACCCCTAATACACACACGCCCACCCCGAAGGGGGGCAGGCGTGTGCTTGTAACAATTGGCAACCAGGCTATCATAACGCTTTGTTAAGTGCTTTAGACCCTATGGCTTTGCGTCCCCAGATTTCACTGGGTTTGCCATTTTCTCTATTAAAATTTATAAAAATTCTATAATATCGATTGTCTTAATATCCTCCGTTGACTACTTAATGGTCTCAATACCACTAAGTTCCTCCTGTTCTTGACGTTTTATTGCCTTCAGCAGCATGACTGTCGTCACAGTCATCCACGCAAGGTATGTAGCAAATGGAATCCAAAATGAGAGCAGACCATCCCAAGCTATAGGACCAGTCTCAAACAGTGGACTGAACGCTCCTGGCAAAAAGCTAAAAACTGAAGCAATCGAGTACCAGCCAAACCAACGGGGGAAAATGGGTTTTGAATGCTTATCGCTTAGGACAGCAATTCCAATGGAAATCCCTTGGATTAAAACGATATTAACAGGGCTTATATTAGTTATCCATGCCAAGTCATCCAAAATCCACAATATCTCTGGCGAAGCAGTTGAAGCTCTAAAAGCGATGACTTGCCAAAGCACCCAAGGAATTAAAAATACCCAGACAAAGCATGCACCAAGCCCCAAATTGACATATGTCAAAGGTGAATTTTTACCTTCAATTCTCTTTAATTGAACAGAAATTTCGGCGGTCCATGGCAAATAGAGGGCTCCTCCGAAACCAAAAAGAATTAGGCCAATCACAATTGCGGTTGTATTGGTTTGAAAAAGTTTCGCGACTTCTGACGGTCCCCATAATGGTGAGTGAGGTGCCCACCAATGAGTAAATGGTATTTCACCTACTACCCATAATACATTAGCTAATACACCAGCCCACGCACATAAACGTTGGGTCTTGGCATTAGTACCCATTAGATTTTCCATAACTATTTCCTCCTGTTTTCAAAATTGAGATTGTACCAATAAACTTTTAAACTTTTAGACTATGCAATTCGTAGTGCACTTATCTTCTTGCAGAAAATGACAGTGAGTGTACAGTATTTCACTAAGACTAATTTTTTGAGCATATTGGAAGAGTTAGTCGAAGGACGGGTTATGGTTTATGCTTTCAATCTCTCAATTAGCTTTTACGTACTCTTCTTCACTACATTTTATGAGAATCCAATTAATCAAACATTAATTTGCTGGTAACAGATATATGGGTAATGAAATAGTCGTTTTAGCAAATAGCCCAAAGAATAACATGCCACTAAAATAGACTACGATTGGTAATGATGCAAATCCTATACCAGCAAGAACTCGTATTGGAAATTGAATTTGCTTTGGTAATGATCTGACTCCACGTTCTACAAATGATTCTTTATTTCTTTTTGATGAATAAATAAAGCATAGATATATACTTGAATATATTGCTACTAGAAAACTAGCATATAGTGGAAATTGGTATTGCTTGCCAACCCATACTGACAGTATGGGAATAATGTGAGGATATGCATATGCTTGTGTTGTCCGTATAATAAATGACTCCACAACTAAATCAAAAACAAACGCTATAAAAAATGAGATCACAAACGCATATATTGCACCGATTTTAGACTTAGTGGTTTCAATAAATTTATACTGTATTAAACCAAGTAACAACCCAAAATACATATACATAGAAGGTCCCCATAATAACCCTTCTGCATAACGTGTTGGACCAGTATGTCCTGGAAAAAAGGCAGCCCAAGTACCTAGATTAATCGAATATATATTCCATGCCATAACATAGTTGAAATAATTTATTGTCGTATCAAATACATATCCAAATAGTGTTCCAACCAATATATAACCTTCAATTGGTACTTTGTGTTTTTTTATCAATGCCCTAAAAAGATAAACCCAAAGCATACTTAATGCAATACACATGCTTGTGGCTTCCATAATACGAATTCTTAATACTTGATTTGTACTCATAGAATTATTTAATATTGGTACTGCTAGTGACTGTATAGGATCAAAAATCCATCTACTATAGACATAGCATGAAAAAATAGCTATTATCAATCCAAAACTTGACCAAAACCATATTGGTGCTATTCTTTCTTCAAATGTTTCGACTCCATTTTTTTTATTTAAAATCAGCTTTGTAATCATCCATATCCACTCCTTTAAAACTGAGGGCCTATCCGTAAATAATATTTCATACCTAGAAAAAGAAGTGTTACAAAAAATAATTATTGAAAATAACTGATGAATTCTACGATAACATGAAAAATTTTTTTAATTTTATAAGAAGCAAAATTATTTACGTATAAGCTCTAAATATTTATATGCCCTAGTTGAAATCTACAGTTTTTGTTTCATATGTGTTTTAGTATTAAACTTATAAAAAAATGCTTTACTTAAAATCGAATGGATTTTTCTTGAGAAATAAATTGATTTCTATAGCAAAAGCGAAAAAACCTAATACAAGTGTTAAAACTCCAGCTAGCTGAGTAACAATCGTTGGATATTCCCCATTTACAGCAATCCATGACGGTAATGCTATAAACGCATACTGTGCCGCCATCGCGCAAGCAGGCATGAACATCACTAAAAATGCTTTCCAGCCTTTTAAAATATCTTTATAATAATATGCAATACAAGCTGCTAGGAAAGCCCCTCCAACATTACAAGGGATCCACCACCATCCCATATCCCTTCCTAGAATTGTGAATAAAATATAGTCTGGAGTAGGATAGTACACACATCCCACAACATCCACAAAAACCTCAGTTATAACGATAAAAATAGAACCAATAGATAAAGCAAGAGGCATAAATGTTTTTGTTTTTTTATATTCCCTTATTGAATATACTAAAGCTATTGTTATCATTATAATAAAACCAATACCAGTAAGGTTTGCTGCTGATGCATTATATGGAATATTTGTTGGCATCATTGGTAATCTGAAGAAGCTATCTATCTTCATAATATTCTCTCCTTTTTCAATTCAAAGTTTACTGTAATAATTCATATTTCTTTCATATGATTCTTTAGCACATCTTCTGCATTAAACATATCATGGAAAGTAATTTTTAAAAAACGCATATACCACCCCCTGGTATGATAACCTTATAAGGTTAATTGATAGCACACTAGCTGTAGATGTTCTTTCCAATTATTAATATAAAAGATAGCAATATTTTAGGTGATAAAGCATATGGTACAAAGGAAATTAGAGAATATATTACTTCAAAAGGAGCTTCTTATACTATTCCACCAAAATCCACTACTCAAAATCCTTGGGATTGTGACTAGTGGGTATACAAAGAACGCCGTTTAGTTAAATGTTTCTTTAATAAAATCAAGCATTTCCACAGAGCTGCAACTCGTTATGACAAGTTCGCATCTTCTTTTCTTGCTTTTGTTTATCTTCCTTCTATTTTTAGTTTGTCAAAATAATATAATGTGTAGCTTGTTTTCAGACACGCCTAGTCATTTTTTGTTTGGTAACATTTATTATATATACTTTTTTTCTAAACTTCGCTTTATAAGGAAACATACCGTTATTGTACTTACAGTACTATTTTTCATTAAAATTTTTTAATGAAAAATATATAAGGGTAAGACCTTGACCCTAAGATTCTATTCTGTTAATTATATCTATATATTCATTTTTTCAGTTGACCTCAAGAGTCTCCATTTGGAGTCAGTGCAAACTGCACTTGCCAATCCTGTGATGCCTAAGATAGCGAGGCATAAGGAAAGGATAGTTAAAAGATATTGACCAACCACAGGGACTGTAGAGGTACCGCTCCAGTTCAGAGAAATATATACTGGCCATAAAATCATAGGCCATGCTGCTGTGAAAGCAAATGGTACTAAAAGCGGAATCAGGCTCATCCGCCACCCTTTTTTCAGAATAGGCACAAAATAGTACATCAGAGCACCAAGTAATACATAACCGAATCCATTAACCCAAGCAGCCCATAAAGGAAAGCCCATAATCATAAGAGGTTGTTTATCATATACATAAGCTCCCATGATTGTTGCCGGAATCTCGAGGGCAGCTTCAAGTATCATCATTATAATAAATAGCTTGAAAAGCGATTTTATTGTGATTCCCTTTTCCATTTTGGTATAGCAGTAATACCCCGACAATCCAACAAAGAAAGCATAACATATAGGTGCCCAAGAAGGGATAGGATTCCCAGCGTTCCAATATGCAACTCCAGTGACATCTACAGTATTCAGCGGCCAATATAGGTGAGCAACCAAGTCCATAGAACCTTCATTAAACGAAGCAATGAACCCTCCAATCCAGGCTAATAAAGGAAGGTAATCCTTCTTTTTAATAACTCTATGTAAACACCAGAAAATAGCTATGATTGAAGCAACGCATGCCCATACAGCAAATAATTTTAAATAAAGTGGATCTGTTGTATATTTTTGAAAATAATCATAAACATTGTATTTCATTGTGATCACCAATAACCTTTCCCTTAAGAATATGCTTTGCTATTTAAATATCATACATATGTGTTTTTTAATGCCAAACGAACAATTTTAATAATATTGTAACCCCGCCTGTTGTCAAAACAAATTGAGGGTTATCTGGATTAAAAGCATAGTCTACTTTTAGCTTAAATTTCTATACTTTATCTTAAGCCTGGCAATAATTGTATAAAGTGATGGAACCACAACTAAAGTTAATATTGTAGAATACATTAAGCCAAAAATTATTGTTATTCCCATAGGCTTAAAAAGTGCTTCTCCAGTTACAGACATTGGGATAAGTCCTGCAATAGCTGTCATAGCAGTTAATGCAACAGGTCTAAGTCTAGCTTCTCCGGCATTAATAACCGCCTGTTTAAGTTCAACACCTCTTTTACGTTCATTTTCAATAAATTCTATAAGTACTATACCATTTCTTGCAACAATACCTATCAGGGCAATACATCCTAGAATAGCCATAAAACCCAACTGCTTTCCTGTAATAAATAATCCAATTATACTGCCTCCGAAAGCTAAGAAAAAGGTACTGGTAATTATTACCGGGGCGCTGAAGGAATAAAATTGTAATATTATAATTATTATAATTAAAAATGCAGATATTATTAAAAGCTTTATTAAATCCACAAATATATCTACAGACTCAATGGTTTCTCCACCTGCTTCCCAGCTGAAACCTTCTGGTAAATTAATAGTACTAACTGCTTTTTTGACATCTTTCATAACAGCTGCTGCTGTTTTACCATCCACATCAGCAGATACTTCAACATATCGAGTTAAGTTACGACGTGGTATTGTATTAATTGAAAAATAAGGAGTAATTTTAGCAAGTTGTCTTAGAGGTATTTGCTGTCCCTGAGCATTTGGAACATTTAAACGACCAAAACTTATCATAGGATCTTCCTTCGGTTTATCTGCATATAACACTATGTCTGATACATCACTTTTATCATCAAATTTATCTATGGTCATACCATCATTTATGAGACGGACAGTACTTGTGATATCTGAATAGTTAACCTGCATTTTATCCATTAATGCCTTATTTATTTCTATTTTATAACTATAATTATTAATGCCAATATTGTCTTTTACATTAGAAATTCCATCGATATTTTTAATTTTACTTTGTGCCTCTTGAGATAAATTGCGTAAAGTATCTATATCCTGTCCATAAATTCTTATTACTACTGGTTTGCCTATTGGAAATCCCATTTGCAATTCTCTAGGTATTACCTCTGCTTGTGGATATAGTTTCTTCAAATCTCTCTTCCATTTGTCAATAATATCAGAGGTTTTCATTTTTGTTTTATCAATTTTTACAAAAACTTGTCCTGATTGTTCGCTATCACTAATAGTTTCATCTGATAAAAACATAGAAGGAGCTGGACCACCTGCATAAGCTGATACCAATTTTACATTTGGCTGTGTTCTTACCCATCTTGATATATCTTCCACAAGAGCATTAGTATCCTTTATGCTGCTTCCAGGTTGATTATTTATATTTATGAGCATTTCAGCTCTATCTGCTTTCGGGAAAAGTTGTATTGGTACAAATACTATTAAGCTATAGGCACACAGTGTAATTAACAACGATACTGTAACTGCCTTTAATGGTTTATCCAATATTTTAGGCATAAATTTATTAGCATACCAGGCTATAATTCTATTAATTTGTTTTCCTAGAAGTCCTGCAGGTTTGATAAAATCTTCCCTTTTCACAGCTCTTTTACTGTGCCATATACGAAAAATAGGTATAATGGTAAGAGCTATAAACATTGAGGTTATCATAGCAATACAAACAATAACTGGCAGTGGTCGGGCAAATTGTCCTACATTGCCATGGAGAAAAGCTATAGGAAGAAATGAAGCAATGGTTGCTAGTGTGGCAGTTAAGATAGATGTAAAAACTTCTTTAGGACCATTTATAGCGGCTTTTTCCACAGGTTCTCCTAAATCAGTAATATGTCTGTCTATATTATCATTTACAACTACAGCGTCATCTACTAGGATTCCAAGCACTACAATTAATGCATATACAGTAATTTGATTAAAAGTAACACTAAAGATTGGAGCTAACATTAAGCTTACTGACATGGATATAGGTATTGCTAGTGCAATCATAAGTGAGGTATTAAAACTTAACCCTAAAGAACATACAATTAAAACTGAAGCAATAGCTGAAATTGCTTCATGAGTCAAACTGGAGAACAATTCATTTAATCTTTCATTTGTAGAATATACATTTTCAAATTTGATTCCTTCAGGCATAGATTTTTTAAAAGTTGCTATCTTTTCAGTAACTTTTTTTTGTGCTGAAGGCACATCTGTCCCAGATTCAGCATTAATAGATATATTTATAGCTGGTTTACCATTATGATATACATAATGATCAACTTTTTGAGTAGACATATAAGCTTTTCCTATATCCTCCAAATGAATAGGGATTCCTTCTTTTGTAGTTGAAACAATTACATTATTTAATTCATCAGGATCATACGATTCATCTAATACTAGCTGATATCTATGATTTTCATTATCTAAATTACCTAACGGTGTTTTATCTCTATCCCCTTGGATTGCAGCTGTTACCTGTTTCCACGTTATACCATAATTATATAATTTTTGAGTATCAAGCTCTACCTTTACTTGTTTTTCAGGCATTCCTATTATTGTAACATCAGCTACTCCTGAAATTGTTTTAAGTTGATCCTCCCAACTGTTAATATTTGATCTTATGTTGTATAAATCATCTAAAGAGTTTGCTGTAATATTTAAAGTTTGTATAAATGTTTTCGATAGATCGTCATTTACCTGTGGTTTTTTTGCATCTTCTGGTAGATCTGCTTCTACATCTTGCACCTTTTTTCTAAGTTCATCCCACTTCTCTTTAGGTTTTTGGTTTTTAGTAACTTCTACTGTAATAATAGATACACTATCTTTCGATTCCGAAGTAATTGATTTTAAACCTTGTATTTCTTTTATTTTTTCTTCTATTTTTTTTGTTACAGTTTGTTCCACTTTTTCTGGAGTTCCTCCAGGCAATACAGTTGTTACCATTGCAGTATAACTAGTAACATCTGGTGATTCCTGCCTTGGTAAAGTAATGAAACCATAAATACCTCCAATAACAGCTACTACAAAAAATAGTATAGTTATTTTCCTTTTCTTTAATATAAATTCAATCACTCATTGTCACTCCCTACTACATTTACCTTATCACCATTAGATAACTTGTATGCGCCATCGGTAATTAGACTTTGACCTTTTTTTACACCCGATTTAATTTCTAATTTATTATTTTTTAAATCTCCAATTTCAACATTGGTTTTTACTGCTTTATTATTTTTTAAAAGAAAAACATAAGGAGATGAACTTCCATTACTTATTACTGCTTCTTTTGGAACAAAAATAGTAAATGAGCCATTAACGCTATGTTCACAGTTGACTACTTGTCCAGGACGCCAGTTATGTGATGTATTATCTAAAGTAACTTCTACATTTATAGTTCCAGTATTTTCATTAGTTGCTGAAAATATATTTGTTACACTTCCATCTACTGATTTATCATATAAGATTGCAACTACTTTATCTCCTATTTTCCATGATGGTATTTCATTATCTGGTACAGGTAAATCAACTTTAAGTTTATCTATATTCGCTATTGTACATGCTGGAGTTCCTGACGATACTAATTGTCCTTGTGAAATATTTTTTGATATTACAACACCTTTCATTGGAGATTTAAGTGAAGTTTTTGAAAGTGCTAGTTGAGCTTGCTCTTCAGCAGAAACAGCTTGTTTATATGCCGCATTTGCTTGCTGTTTTTCTTCCTCAGTTGCACCAGCAGCAACAAGTGAATACGCCTCCTGTGCAGTATTCATATCTTTTTGGGTTAAAATCATATTATTTTGAGATTTTTCATAATCACTTTGTGATATATATTCTGATTTATATAGTGTTTCATTTCTTTTAAAGTCAGTCACAGCTTGATTATAAGTTGTTTCTGCTTGTTCTAGCTTCAAACTGGCTTCTGCCAATTGTTGTTCTCTTGCACCTTTAGCAGTTTCATTATATGCTGCCTGAGCTTTTTGTGTATTAGCCTGTGCCTGTTGAACCTGTAATTCATAATTACTGTCATCTATAGATGCTAAAATGTCATCTACATTTATATTACTACCTTCTTTTATGTTTAAAGAATTTATTATACCTGAAACTTCAAAAGAAACAGTTACTTCCTGAAAAGGCTGGAGAGTTCCTGATAACTCAGATAAATTACTTGTATCTCCACCTTTAATTTCCTGCACCTTTACTTCTTTTATACTAGATAAGCTATTTTTTGAACTATTTATTGATTTTATGTATACAGATAGTATCGGAACTATAATAATTACTAATATAATTGGCCCTAACCTCTTAATCGCCCCTAACTTTTCATGAATCATTAATATCACCCCTTTCATCTATAATCCGTTCTTCTCCATAACTATGTTGGGTATGTTATTTTATAGTGCAAGTTAAAAACCTCCATTATGTTAATAAAAATATTAAAGGAAATAATACATACTCCTATATTTTGTATACCTCCATAACTAAATGTACAGTATATATAATTCACCTTAACTATCCCCTTTACAAACAACCTTCTTATTTTCAGAATGTAACATGTGTTGCTTATTACTCATAGATGTATTATAATTGGCTCATGCTCAATAAACAATGGCCAAAAATCAAGGAGATGTTGTTTAATACTCATATTAAAATGAAATGTTACTTTAGGAGGATATTATGAAAAAAAACACAGGAACAAAAGATAGACGAATTGGAAAAACTCAGAAAAGCATATGTGATGCCTTAGTTACTCTGCTTGCAGAAAAAGATGTTTCTCAGATCACTATAAAAGAACTAGCAGAAAAGGCAAATATAAACCGCAAAACTTTTTATATGCATTATACAAGTATAAATGATATCTTTGATAAGATAGGAAATGAAATTAAGGAAAAGCTTTTGTTTATTTTAGAAAAATATGATTTTTTACAAGTGCAATTTGATGGATATGCTTTTTTAACTAGTTTAAACAATGTGATTACCGAAGATTATGATTTCTATAAAAAGTTAATTCGCGCAAATTCTTATAATTTTCTTTTCATTAAAGTAAAGAAAATATTAAAAGATACAATTATAGAAAAATTTGATAAAGAACTTAAGATTAATAAAGAGCTGTTAAGTTTATATGCTGAATTCATTGCTTCTGGACTTATGTGCATGTATATTGAATGGTTTAGTATAAATTCGGAACTTTCTTTAGAAGACTTAGCAAAAGCAGCCGGTGACATTGCATTTAACGGAATCAACTTTATACTTGAAAAACAAACGTCCAAACCTTAGCATTAATAATTTGAGTTTTTGTCCCTTATTGTTCTTTGAAGATTGAATAATGTGGTGTATTATGTAATTAACGTTAGTTGAATTTCCAATGGTACTTCTGCTAGTCTTACTTGTTTCCTTGGTTGTATTTCCATACTGATTTCTCAGATACCATAGGATCTCAGCTGTTCTAATAACCTATTTATCATCAACCTCGCCAAGCTCTCAGACCCCGTAAGAGCTATATAAATCTCACCATATAAACTCTTTTATCCAATTATCTTTTCCTTATTTCAATAATATTTGGCCAAGGTTTTTACCCACTGCCATATAAATATTTATCAGCAAAATTCATGGTTTCTATGGACCAATGAATACTATGACTTGATTCCTCTCTCTTTTGGATATACAGTTCTTTTGCCTTCCTTGCTCCCCATGGTGATTTTCTCATTTTCTCAAGTGCTGTACGTTCAATATTATTAATCGTAACTTTAGTAACATTATGTATCTCCCCAAGCTGCTGACAGGTCATACATTTACAATTATCCCAGCCATACCTTAATTTCAATATTTCCCTTTCTCTCAAAGTATTATATTTATTCATGGTTTCTTCAAGTTCCTT
>NZ_JBJHZX010000041.1:0-34127 GCF_045310515.1 Candidatus Clostridium eludens
CTCAAAAGAATTGCTGGTTTATTCTTATAAATAAGTTTACCTATATTCTTTATTCTGTTTAATTTTCAAGGATCATTCTGTCAAACTAATCTTGTAACAATCTTACATATGCTACTAATATAATTACACTTTTAATAGATAAAACTGCTACAATCTCTTGCGACTTTTACATTCTATCATTTAAATTTAATGTCGTCAATACATTTTTAATATTTTTTTTAATATTTTTTTCTTTTTAAAATTCCCTTAAATAATATTACGGGTATCTGTTATTTAGAAATCACAAATACCCGTAACATCATTTAGAGGAAAGATACCTAAAAACTTATACTAAAATTTATTATCCGTACAGTTTATTTTAGCTATAGCAACGACCTTTTGTTCTTCTTCTGTTCTCATGAGAGTTACTCCCATAGCATTTCTGCTTGTAGTAGAAATATCAGATACATTAAGTCTTATAGCTACATTACTACTATTTATGAGCATCATTTCATCTTCATCTTTCACAACTCTAGCACCTACTATTAGACCTGTTTTTTCTGTAGATTTATAAGTAATAATTCCCTTACCACCTCTTCTATGGATGGTATATTCATCTACTGGCGTTCTTTTGCCAAATCCATTTTCGCTAACTACCAAAACATCTTCATTATCACTAGCAATGTCCATAGCTACAGCTATATCTCCTTCTCTTAAAGTAATAGCTCTGACTCCTGTAGCATTTCTTCCTATAGGTCTTGCATCTTTTTCACTAAATCTTATTGCATACCCATTCTTAGTGAAAATTAATATCTCACTATCTCCTGTAGTCATCTTAACACCAATAAGTTCATCTCCATCTTTTAAATTTATAGCGTTTAATCCGCTTTTTCTTATTGATGAATATTGATTTATTTTAGTTTTTTTAACCAATCCTTGTTTTGTGGCCATTATAAAATAATTATCACCATCAATTTCTTTAAAAGCTATAACCGCTTGAATCTGTTCATCTCCATCTAAACATAATAAATTAACTAGATTTGTTCCTTTAGCTGTTCTACCTGCATCAGGAATTTCATAACCTTTTAATTTATACACCCTACCTTTGTTAGTAAAAAATAGAATATGGTTATGAGTAGAAGTAATAAATATATGTTCTACAAAATCATCTTCTTTTGTAGTCATGGCTTGTATTCCCTTTCCTCCTCTTTTCTGTGAAGAATAAGTATCAGCAGATATTCTTTTTATATATCCTGCGTGGGTTAGGGTTATTACTACTTCTTCCTCTTCAATAAGATCTTCTATATTTATGTCATTGTCACTTATCTGTATCTCTGTTTTTCTTTCATCACCATACTTATCCCTTATTTGGATTAATTCATCTTTAATCATATTCAATAATACGGACTTATTCTCTAATATTTCTTTAAGCTGTTTTATTAAATTCATTAACTCATTATATTCATTTTCAATCTTTTCCCTTTCAAGTCCTGTAAGCCTTTGAAGCCTCATATCTAAAATAGCTTGTGCCTGTTTTTCAGAAAGATTGAACTTATCCATTAAACCACTTCTGGCACTTTCTGTGGTTTTAGATGATCTTATTAGAGCTATTACTTCATCAATATGATCTAATGCTATCCTTAATCCTTCAAGAATATGAGCCCTAGCTTGTGCCTTATCTAATTCAAATTTAGTTCTTCTTGTTACAATTTCCTCTTGAAATTTCAAATAATACACAAGCATTTGTTTTAAATTTAAAACCCTAGGTTCATTATCTACAAGAGTAAGCATTATAACTCCAAAAGTATCCTGCATCCTTGTATGTTTATATAATTGATTCAAAGTTACATTTGGATTGGCATCTCTTTTTAATTCTATAACAATTCTCATTCCCTCTCTATCTGACTCATCTCTAATGTCTGATATGCCGTCTATTCTCTTATTCTTAACTAGTTCAGCCATATTTTCTATAAGTTTGGATTTATTTACCTGATAGGGAATTTCAGTTATTACTATTTTATTTTTTCCTTTTTCTTCTTGAATTTCAGCTTTAGCCCTTACTATTATTTTTCCTCTTCCAGTTTCATAAGCACTTCTTATACCTGATGTACCAATTATTATTCCTGATGTTGGAAAATCCGGCCCTTTTATAGATGTCATTAGCTCATTAATAGTAACGTCTGGATTATCTATTATCATTATAACACCATTTATAATTTCAACAAGATTATGTGGCGGTATATTGGTAGCCATACCTACAGCTATTCCAGCAGAACCATTTACGAGTAAATTCGGAAATCTTGAAGGTAAAACTGATGGCTCTTTTTCTTCACCATCAAAATTTGGAATAAAATCTACTGTGTTTTTATTTATTCCTCTTAACATCTCAATAGTTATTTTACCCATTTTAGCTTCAGTATACCTCATAGCCGCAGCACTATCTCCGTCTACTGAACCAAAATTTCCATGACCATCAACTAAAGTGTATCTAATAGAAAAGTCTTGTGCCATCCTAACAAGAGCATCATAAACAGATGTATCTCCATGTGGATGATATTTACCTAAAACATCTCCTACAATTCTTGCACATTTTCTATAACCTTTTTCAGGAGTAAGTCCTAGTTCGTACATGGAGTATAATATTCTTCTATGAACCGGTTTTAATCCATCACGCACATCTGGAAGTGCACGGCTAACAATAACGCTCATTGCATAATTTATATAACTTTTCTTCATCTCTTGGCTTATGTCTATCGGTAAAACTTTTCCTTCATCAAACATCAATTACACCTCTCTACTATATGTCTAAGTTAACAACTTTCTTAGCATTCTCTATTATAAAATCTTTACGAGGTTCTACTTTATCACCCATAAGTATAGTAAAAATTTCATCAGCAGCAATAGTATCTTCCACATTAACTTGGATTAAAGTTCTCGTTTCTGGATCCATGGTAGTATTCCAAAGTTGCTCAGAATCCATTTCTCCAAGTCCTTTGTATCTTTGTATATTTACGTTATTATCTTTTCCTCCTATTTCATTAAGCAATACATCTAACTCTTTATCTGAATAAGCATAGTAGTCCTTTTTACTTTTAGCTACTTTGTATAGAGGTGGTTGAGCTATATAAACATGACATTTTTCAACAAGTTCTTTCATGTATCTATAAAAAAAAGTAAGCAATAAAGTTCTTATGTGTGCACCATCTACATCTGCATCTGTCATTATTATTATCTTATTGTATCTTATTTTACTAATATCAAAATCTTTTCCTATTCCTGCTCCAAATGCCGTTATCATAGCTCTTATTTCTTCATATCCAAGTATTTTATCAAGTCTTTGCTTTTCTACATTCATTATCTTACCGCGCAAAGGAAGTATAGCTTGAAATCTTCTATCTCTCCCCTGTTTGGCTGATCCACCTGCGGAATCTCCCTCAACTAAATATATTTCACATTCAGATGGATCTTTAGATGAACAATCTGCAAGTTTTCCTGGAAGAGATGTATTTTCAAGTACAGTTTTACGTCTTGTTAGCTCCCTTGCTTTTCTTGCTGCCTCTCTAGCACGTGATGCAACTAGTGATTTGTCAATTATAGTTTTTGCAACTTGAGGATTTTCTTGTAAAAAATCACTTAGAGATTCTGCCATTATGTTATCAACTATACCTCTAACTTCACTATTCCCAAGTTTTGTCTTAGTTTGCCCTTCAAATTGAGGATCCATGAGTCTTATAGATATAACTGCAGTAATTCCCTCTCTTATATCCTCTCCTGATAGATTTTTATCATTTTCTTTTAATATATTAAATTTTTTTGCATAATCATTAAAAACCCTTGTTAGAGCAGATTTGAAGCCTGCTAAATGAGTTCCACCTTCTATTGTGTCTATATTATTTGCAAAAGAAAAAACATTTTCGGAATATCCATTATTGTATTGAAAAGCAATCTCCACAGAATAATCACCTTTCACACCTTCTACATATATAGGTTCTTTATGAATAGTCTGTTTATTTCTGTTTATATAGGTTACAAAGGATTTTATTCCCCCTTTATAGTGAAGTAGTTCTTCCTTGTCACTTCTTTCATCCTTTAAAGTTATAGCTATACCCTTGTTCAAAAATGCCAATTCTCTAAGTCTTTGAGAAAGCATATCATAATCAAAATCTATATCTTCAAATATTTCTCTATCTGGTTTAAAGTGAATTTTTGTTCCATGTTCTTCACTATCCCCTATTATTTCTAGGCCTGTGGCTACCTTACCTCTTTTAAATACTTGTTTCCATACATGTTCTTCTCTTTTTACTTCAACTTCACAAATTTCAGACAGTGCATTTACCACTGATGCTCCCACTCCATGAAGTCCTCCTGAAACTTTATATCCACCACCACCAAATTTTCCTCCTGCATGCAGTATTGTCATTATTACCTCTACTGTAGGTTTCTTTATTTTATGGTGTATACCAACTGGCATTCCCCTACCATTATCAGTAACCGTTATGGAGTTATCTTCATGTATAACTACATCTATTTTATCACAGTATCCTGCCAATGCTTCATCTATACTATTATCTACTATTTCATATACTAAATGGTGAAGCCCTCTCAAACTGGTACTTCCAATATACATTCCTGGTCTCTTTCTAACTGCCTCCAGGCCTTCTAGTATTTGTATTTGGTTCTCATCATAAACTTGGTTTTTTTCTTGTGGCATACCTATCCTCCTTATCTTGTCTTAAAGTTCATAATACAAAATCTCCGATCTCTTAGTTAATGTGGATGAAGATATAGGTGATAAATAAATTTTACTTTTTTTATTTACTTCTGCAATGATAAAAGATTTAGGTTTATCTTTTGTGATTTTGTGGATAAATCCATCTTCTTCAGCCATCCTTAAAAACTGGGTTGTATCAGAACTATATGTTGAAGTTTCAACATTAAATATACCAATTACGTCTTTTATTGGAACAACTATATTTTCACCTAAATGTAAAAACATAAACAATCTCCTTTCAAAATGAAATTCTACTAACTTTACCCTTTTTTACAACAAACAATTGAGCTTCACCTACTATATTTTTTCTTATGTCATCAACTCCAGTACAAGTTATAAATGTTTGTATTTTGTTTATAGAATTTAATATATATTTTTGTCTGTTTTTATCTAATTCAGATAAAACATCATCTAATAGTAAAACAGGATATTCTCCTGTGATTTCTTTTATTATTTCAAGAGAAGCAAATTTTATAGTTAATATTGATGTTCTTTGCTGTCCTTGAGAACCAAAATTTCTAACATTAATTCCATTTATATTTACAATAAAATCATCCCTATGGGGTCCATAGAGTGTATTGCCTTTATATATATCCTGTTTCCTGTTAAGTTCTAGAACCTTAAGCATGTTATCTTCTATTCTATCAAAATTTGTTAAACATGTCATATATTTAAATTCTATATTTTCAACTCCTGAAGTTATATCACTGTGGATAACTTTTCCTTTTCCATTAAGTTTTTTTATATATTTATTTCTAAGAATTATTATAATTGAACCATATTGTGATAATTGCTTATCGTATATTTGCAGAATATCAACATTATTACTTTTATTCCAGTTTCTAAGCAATGCATTTCTCTGGCTTAATACTTTATTATACTGAACTAAACTATAGTAATATCTTTTACTAAATTTACAAAGTTCAATATCTAAAAATTTTCTTCTAAAAGCTGGAGATTCTTTCACTATTTTTAAATCTTCCGGTGAAAACATAACTACATTAAAAACTCCCATAAGCTCAGATAATTTACTTATTTTTATAGAATTTATATTTATTCCTTTTTTACCTTCTTTAAATATTTTAATTTCTATTTTCTTATTTAACGATTTTTTTAATATATGGACTTTTATGTATGCCTCTTTATTATCCCAATTTATTAATTCTTTATCTTTATTTGTCCGAGGTGATTTACCTATACTGCAATAATACATACTCTCCAATATATTTGTCTTTCCCTGCGCATTATCTCCTATGAATATGTTTATATTTTTATCAAATTCTATGTCTAATTCTTTGTAATTTCTAAAATTAATAAGTTTTAAATATTTTATATACATTATAAAAACACCTATTTATAATTATATCACAAATGTATAATTCATGATTAATAATAAATTCTTAATGTTTATACACACGTTATATAATTATATATATCTTTTCTTCAAATTCAACTGTATACCCCTTAAATAATTTTCTTCCCCTCCTCTTTTCTACTTCTCCATTTACTTTTACCATACCATCTTTTATAAATAATTTAGCTTCATACCCCTGTGAAACCGCTCCACACCATTTTAAAAAGGAATCCAATTTTATTATATCTGTATTGATTTTAATTTCATCCATTTTACATTATCTCCAATTTTATTTATTTTTAATTATTTAGAAGCCTTACAGGCAATACAAGATAAATGCAATTATTTTTCTTGCTATTTTTTATAATACACGGACTTATACTCCCTGAAAATTCCATTATAATTTCTTCATCTTCCATTATTTTCAATACATCTATTAAGTATTTTGAATTAAATGCAATTTGAAGCGTATCCCCTTGCAAAACTATATTTAGTTCTTCCCTAACCATTCCTATTTGAGAATTGGAAGTTATGATCATATTGTTTTCTTCAATCTTTAGCTTTATTAAATTTGTGTTGCTGTCTTTAGCCATTAAAGAAGCCCTTTCAATACAGTCTAGTAATTCACTTTTTTTAGCTATTACCCTAAGGCTGTATTCCTCTGGAATTATAGAATTATATTTTATAAATTCACCTTGTAATAACCTAGATATAATTTTTGTATTCGCTAAATTAAACAATATGTGGTTTGGAGTAAAAGTTATGTTTACATTTTCACTATCATCTCCTAAAATCTTAGAAACTTCATTTAGTGTTTTTGCTGGAATAACAGCATTTATTATATTATCGTTGTCTAAATCTTCTGATTTTAAGGCTAATCTATATCCATCCAAAGCTACTAAATTTAACTTTTTGTTTTTGATTTCAAATAAAATACCTGTTAATATAGGTCTGGTTTCATCTTGCGCAGTAGCGAATACAGTACTTCTTATCATATTTTTTAGTATATTTTCTGGGATGGAAAAAAATATATTTTCGTTTATATTGGGTATTTCAGGAAAATCCTCTGCTTCCATATGGATAATATTAAATTTTGATTTTTGACATAGTATTTCTATAGAATTGTTTTCAACTGTGGATATGTGTATATTATCGTTAGGTAATTTTCGTATAATATCTCCAAATATCCTAGCATCAATTACTATAGCTCCTTCTTCTTCTACTGTTGCTTCTATTGTTGTTACTATACTTAAATCTATATCAGAACCTGTTAACTTCACAGTATTATTGTAAGCTTCTAACATTATACCATTTAGTATAGGCATACTAGATTTTCCAGTTATTGCTTTTTGAACTGTAGATATAGAATCTTGTAATTTAGTTTTTGTACATAAGAATTTCACTTTAATTACCTCCTTTTTTTGGTCACTTTATATTATAGATAGATAATTATATCTAGTAGTAGTAGTAGTAGGGCCTGTGGATATGTTAATAAGTCTTAAAAACGTTGGTATTACTGAAAAAAAATAAAAAATAATTGTGGATAAGTAGTTGAATAAAATTTGCATTATCCACATTATCCACATTATTAAAAAAAATAATAATTATATTATCTTTTTAATGTAATGTTAACGATAGTTATCAACAGTTATTGTTAACAACTGTTGATAACTATTGTTGATTTAATCTTTTAGTTAAGTCATTTACGGCATTTTTAAGACTTTCATCTTTTTTTAAGTTATTTGATATCTTTTCGTAAGCATGTATTACAGTGGTATGATCTCTTCCACCGAATTCTTCTCCTATTTTAGGTAAAGACATATCAGTAAGTTTTCTACACAAGTACATTGCTATTTGTCTTGGAAAAGCTACATTTCTAGTTCTTCTTGAGGATTTAAAATCAGATACTTTTAGATTATAGTAATTAGATACTACATCCTGTATTAAATCTATTGTTACTTGTTTTGATTGTCTGCTTGATATTATGTCTTTTAATGCTTCTACTGCCAAATCTATGCTGATTTCTTTATTGGTAAGC
Organism: Candidatus Clostridium eludens; assembly: GCF_045310515.1. NCBI lineage: Bacteria > Bacillati > Bacillota > Clostridia > Eubacteriales > Clostridiaceae > Clostridium > Candidatus Clostridium eludens. Next base: position 8,143 of record NZ_JBJHZX010000041.1, read on the forward strand.
GAAGAAAAAGCAACTATTCGTATTAAAGCTCCTTCCAGTTCTCGTATGTTTGATTTAATTTTTGTAGCTATGTATGCCATGACTTCGTTTGGGATATTTAATTTTTCCACATCAGCTTTCTTTTTTAGTATAGCCATCCTTGTCTCAAAATCAGGGGCTTGAATATCGGCTATAAGTCCCCACTCAAATCTAGATCTAAGTCTATCTTCTAATGTAGGTATTTCTTTTGGGGGTCTATCGCTTGATAAGATGATTTGTTTGTTAGCTTCATAAAGTGCATTGAAAGTATGAAAAAATTCTTCCTGAGTTCTTTCTTTACCCGCTATAAATTGGATATCATCTATTAATAAAACATCTATGTTTCTATATTTGCTCCTAAATTCTACATTTTTATCATCTTTTATTGAATTTATTAATTCATTAGTAAATTTTTCGGAAGAAACATATACTACTTTAGATTCTGTATTATTATTTAATATATGATGGCCTATAGCGTGCATCAGATGGGTCTTACCTAGCCCTACTCCACCATATATAAATAAAGGGTTATATGCTTTTGCAGGTGATTCTGCTACGGCAAGGGATGCTGCATGGGCAAATCTATTACTGTTACCTATAACGAATGAAGTAAAGGTGTACTTTGGATTTAACATAGTGGACATCTCATCGCTTACCATTATTGCACTTTTTATGTTTTGTTTATTTGTAGTATCTAATGTTAAAAATTCTTCAGGTAAGTCAGATGAAACCAAAAATTTAATATTGTATTTCTTTGAAGTAATCATTTGCACTGCTCTAGTTATTAAATCTTTGTATTTATTGCTTAATATGCCCTTAGTAAGGTCGTTTGGTACAGTTAACATGAATGTATCATTTTCAATAGATATAGGAGTAATACTTTTAATCCATGTGTTAAAGCTTACTTCGGTAGTTTCACCTTTTATTATATTTAAAGATTGTTCCCATATTTCTTTTGGATGGGCGCTCATTTTGTATCCTCCAGTCTTAGAAAAAATAATTCACAACATATCCACAGAAAAGTATAGTTATATTATATTTCTTTGACATATGTGTATAAAAATATTCACATGTTTATAATTATGTGGATATTTTTAAATAAAAAAATTTATCCACAGTTTTAAGAAAATAGATATTAACATTATCTACAGTGAATAATATTAGTGAAATTGGGCAATAATGCATAGATGAAAATATGTTTTACACATAAATCACAAAGTTATGCACACACTTATCCACAATTGTGGATAAGTGATGTAAATTTAAAAGTTATCAACAAGTCTCTATAATATAATATCAAAACATAACTACCTATTCAATAAGTTATCCACAAAAATACACAAAAATGTTGATATGTGAACTTTCTTATTGGATTTTATACTTTTGAATTTGTATTGACATTGTAACTTGGTGAATATATAATTTAATAGTGAAACTTTAGGATTAGCTTAACATATACGCTAGTTCACATTAAGGTAGAGTTTTTCTGATGATTTAATGTAGTAATATTTAAAAAGGTTAAATTTTTTATTTTTAAGATTTAATTTTAGAAGTAATGTGCTTATTGAATTTTATAATGTTAAATAAATTTTGTTAAATTTAAGGAAAGGAGTTGTGTGATTATGTGGATGACCTATCAGCCAAAAAAGAAACAAAGAAAAAGAGAGCATGGCTTTAGAAAGAGAATGAGAACCCTATCAGGAAGAAATGTTATTAGAAGAAGAAGACAAAAAGGTAGAAAGAGATTAACAGCATAAGGCCGCTTTTGTGGCCTTTTTCTGCAAGCAGAAAAAAGGAGCAAAGACAGATGAATGTTTATAGGATAAAAAAAAATGCAGAATTTAGAGCTGTATATAAGAGAGGAAAATCTCTTTCTAATAATTTGTTAGTATTATATGTATATATAAATAAAAAAAGCATAAATAGATTAGGTGTATCAGTAAGTAAAAAGGTAGGAAAAAGTGTTGTTAGAAATAGAATTAAAAGATTAATTAAGGAAAGTTTTAGATTAAATAGTAAAAACATAAAAAATGGATATGATTTAGTATTTATAGCAAGGAAATTATCTAATGGTAAGAGTTATATAGAGATAAGTAATTCTGTGAAAAATTTAATTAAAAAAGCAGGTTTGTATAAGTGAAAAAGCTTTTAATTTTTTTAATCAAAGTATATAGGAAATATATTTCACCTTTAAAAGTGCCGTGCTGTAGATTTTATCCTACTTGTTCACAATATGTATTGGAAGCTTTGCAAAAATATGGTATCATCAAAGGTGGATTTATGTCTATAAAGAGGATATTGAGGTGTAATCCATTTTGTAAAGGTGGATATGACCCAGTTAAATAAATTTCAGGAGGGTTAATGTTTTGCAATATCTAAATAATGCTTTTGTTCAGTTTTTTGAGTTTTTACACAAAAATGTGACTTCCGTTATACCTAATCAAAATATTTCTTACGGTATAGCAATAATTTTAATGACTATAATAATTAGGATTATAATACTTCCGTTAGGGGTAAAGCAATTAAAATCTTCAATTACTATGAATGAAATCCAACCAGAAGTTAAAAAGTTACAGGAAAAATACAAAAAAGATCCACAAAGGGCACAACAAGAAATGATGAAGCTATATAAAGAAAAAGGAGCCAGCCCTTTTGGCGGATGTTTACCACTTCTTATTCAATGGCCTATTTTAATTGCCCTCTACTATGTTTTTAATCACTTATCAGGAATAAATGGTATTAGTTTTTTATGGATAAGCGATCTCTCTAAAAGAGACGTATTTCTTGCTATTTTATCGGGAGTGACTACTTATTTGTCCACATATTTAATGATGTCTTCAAATAATAGTGAACAGGCAAGACAAACTCAAACAATGAACATAGGAATGTCCGGGTTTATGGTATTTATGAGTATGGGATTTAAGTCTGCATTGGTATTATACTGGGTTGTTAGTAATTTAATTCAGATAGCACAAACTTTAGTTATAAAGAGGATTGGAACTAAAAAAGATACTAGTCCTAGTAAAGCTTAGGGGGTGGCTGTGTATTATGAAAGTTATAGAGATTACTGGAAAAACTGTTGAAGAAGCAATTGAAAATGCATTACTTGAATTAAAAGTTGAAAGAGACAAAGTTGAGATTGAAGTATTAGATTCAGGTAATAAAGGTTTTTTAAATTTTATAGGGGTTAGGCCAGCTAAAATAAAGGTTAAAGTAAAAAGAGATTACATAAAAGAGGCAAATATATTTTTAAGAAATATTTTACAATGTATGAAGGTAGAAGCTGAAATAAAAATTAAAGAAAATAATAATGTTGTAAAAATATATTTAACCGGCCCTGATATGGGGATACTTATTGGTTATAGGGGAGAGACATTGGATGCAATTCAATATCTTATAAGTCTTGTAGTAAATAAAGATCATGATATAGAGTATAAGAGAGTGATTTTAGATACAGAAAATTATAGACTAAAGCGGGAAGAGACATTGAAAAGACTTGCTAGAAAAGTGGCTGAAAAAGTTAGAAAAACAGGGAGAACGGTAAAATTAGAGCCAATGAATCCTTATGAGAGGAGAATAATTCATTCTTCCCTTCAGAGTGATTTTTATGTAAATACCTATAGTGAGGGTCAGGAACCTTTTAGAAGAGTTGTAGTAGATTTAAAGAAAGCCTAAAGGCTTTCTTTTTTAAATCCGTAAAAAACAGAATGTATAATTTTATTTATTTGGAGGAATTAAAATTATGTTAGAGTTTGATACAATAACAGCTGTAGCTACTGCTTTAGGTGAGGGAGGTATATCTATTGTAAGAGTTTCAGGTGAAAATTCACTTAATATAGTTAATAGTATATTTAGAGGGAAAAATAATACAGACTTATTAAGGATGAAGCCTTATTCCATGAGATATGGCTTTATAATAGAAAAAAGTACAGGGGAATTATTGGATGAAGTGATAATAAGTTTTATGAAGGCTCCTAGAAGTTATACTGCCGAGGATACAGTAGAAATAAATTGTCATGGTGGAGTTTTAGCTACAAGAAAGATACTTGAAGAAGTCGTTAAAGCAGGTGCTAGAATTGCAGAACCTGGTGAATTTACCAAAAGGGCATTTTTAAATGGAAGAATTGATTTGAGTCAAGCAGAGGCGGTAATTGATATAATTAAGGCAAAAACGGATATTTCAATAAAATCAGCTGTCCAGCAGTCGGAAGGTAAAATTTCTAGAAAAATTAATTTATTAAGAGAAGCACTGCTTGATATAATTGCACATATAGAAGCTACGGTTAATTATCCCGAAGAAGATCTAGAGGAGATAACCTCAGAGCAAGTTTCTATAAGGTTAAACAAAATATTAAGCGAAATAAATTATATATTAAGTACTTCAGAAGAAGGTAAAATAGTTAGAGAAGGTTTGAATACAGTAATTGTAGGAAAACCCAATGTGGGCAAATCCTCTTTATTAAACTCATTAATTGAAGAGAATAAAGCTATAGTTACAGATATACCTGGTACCACTAGAGATATTATAGAAGAGTATATAAATATAGGAGGAATTCCCATAAAAATAATTGATACGGCGGGAATAAGAGAAACTAATGATATAGTAGAAAAAATAGGAGTAGAGAAATCCAAAAAAAAGATAGATGAATCAGATCTAGTTATATTAATGCTAGATTCAAGTAAGGAGCTGGATAGGGAAGACAAAGAAATTATAGACTATGTAAATCATAGAAAATATATTATTTTGTTAAATAAAACTGATATAGGTGATAAAATAGATATAGATGATATTTGTAATTTGAACTCAAGATTTATAATAAAGACTTCAATTAAAACTGGAGAAGGTTTAGATAGAGTTAAAGGCTGTATTAAAGAGTTATTTTTTAAAGGGGAAGTTAAATCTGAAGATTTATTTATAACTAATACCAGACATAAAGAAGGGCTGATTAGAGCTAAAGAAAATTGTATTGAAGCTTTAGAAGCATTAAAAAATACCTTTGCTATAGATTTAGCATCTATAGATATAAAGAATGCATGGAGTAACTTGGGGAAAATAACTGGTGATACTTTAGAAGAGGATATAATTGATAAAATATTTTCACAATTTTGTTTAGGAAAGTAGGTAGTTAAGATTGGAGTATTTTTCAGGGAAATATGATGTAATAATTATAGGGGCAGGTCATGCTGGATGTGAGGCAGGACTTGCTTCAGCTAGAATGGGTTGTAAAACTTTAGTTTGTACGATGAATTTGGACAGTATAGGATTTATGCCATGTAATCCTAATATAGGGGGAACAGCCAAGGGGCACTTAGTAAGGGAAATAGATGCTTTGGGCGGAGAAATGGGTGTGAATATTGATAACACGTTTATACAATCAAGAATGCTCAATACTTCTAAAGGACCTGCGGTACATTCTTTAAGAGCTCAGGCAGATAAGAGAAATTATTCAGCAAGAATGAAAACTGTACTTGAAAAGGAAGCTAATTTGCATTTAAAACAGTTGGAAGTAATAGGTATAAGAGTTGATAATGAAGGAAGAGTTTATGGGGTTATTACAAAAAATGGTGCATATTTTGGAGCAAAAGCTGTGATTTTATCCACAGGGACTTATTTAAAAGGTAAAGTGATTATAGGTGATGTTAGCTATAGTTCAGGTCCAAATGGATTTATGCCAGCTAATGATCTTTCTCAGAGTTTATTGGATTTAGGTATAGAACTTAGAAGATTTAAAACAGGCACACCAGCCAGGGTAAATAGAAATAGTGTGGATTTTTCTAAAATGATAGAACAGCCTGGAGATAAGAAAATAATTCCTTTTTCCTTTATGAGTAATAATTTAGATAGAAAACAAATATCCTGTTATCTGACTTATACTACAGAAAATACATTGAAGGTTATAAGAGAAAATATAGATAGATCTCCCCTTTTCAATGGTTCTATTAAGTCTGTAGGTCCAAGATACTGTCCTTCAATTGAAGATAAAGTAGTTAGATTCCCAGATAAGGAAAACCATCAAATATTTATAGAACCAGAAGGAGAAGATACAAATGAATTATATGTAGATGGGGCATCAACATCAATGCCTGAAGACGTGCAGATTGCTATGTATAGAACTATAACAGGCCTTGAAAATGTAGAATTTTTAAGAACTGGATATGCTATTGAATACGACTGTATAAATCCACTTCAGTTAAAACCCACATTAGAGTTTAAAAAAATTGATGGCTTATTTGGGGCAGGTCAGTTAAATGGAAGTTCAGGATATGAAGAAGCGGCATCCCAAGGTATAATTGCTGGTATTAATGCAGCACTTAAAGTTAATCAAAAAGAACCTTTCATTTTAAAGAGATCTGATGGTTATATAGGTGTTTTAATTGATGATTTAGTTACTAAAGGAAGTGAAGAACCCTATAGGATGATGACGTCTCGTTCTGAGTACAGGCTCATACTTAGACAAGATAATGCAGATTTAAGACTTACAGAAATGGGATATAAAATAGGATTAGTTACTAAAGAAAGGTATGATAAATATTTGAAAAGGAAAAATAATATAGAAACAGAAATAGAAAGGATAAAAAATATTTATATAACTCCAAAGAAAGAAGCGATAGATTTTTTAAGTTCATTGAATTCATCTGATTTAAAAAAGAGTATTAGTCTATATGAACTGATAAAGAGGCCTGAACTTGATTACTTTAAATTACAACCTCTTGATACAGATAGACCTGAGTTAAGTGAAGATGTTCAGGAAGAAGTAAATATTATTTCAAAATATGAGGGATATATAAAAAAGCAACTGGAACAAGTACAGCAATTTAAAAAGTTTGAAAATAAGTTTATATCTGAAAATATAAATTATGATGAAGTTAAAGGATTAAGGATAGAGGCTAATCAGAAATTAAAGAAAATAAAGCCTATAAGTATAGGTCAAGCTTCTAGGATTTCTGGGGTTTCACCTGCAGATATTTCTGTTTTATTAGTTCATATGGAGAAAAAGCATAGAGAAGAATCTCTATAAAACAAAATATAGTAATAGATTTGGAGAAGTATTATGAATTATTTTGAAGTTATGAATGTTGTATGTAAAGATGTAGGACTAGACTTTAATGAAGAGAAATATAATAAGTTTATGGAATACAAAGACATGCTTAAGTTATGGAATAAGAAAATGAATCTTACTGCCATAGTAGAAGATGATGATATAGTTAAAAAGCATTTTATAGACTGTATAAAAATATTCAAATTTCTTCCATTAAAAAATGCTTATAGTATTATTGATATAGGAACAGGGGCGGGATTTCCGGGCATACCCATAAAAATACTTAAACCAGAGGTAAAACTTGTACTTCTAGATTCTTTAAATAAGAGAATAAATTTTTTAAACCAAGTTATATTGAATATTAAATTAAAAGATATAACTTGTATACATGGAAGAGCAGAGGATTTTTCAAGGAAAATAGATTATAGAGAAAAATTTGATACTGCGGTGTCAAGGGCGGTGGCAAATCTAACAGTTTTAAGTGAATTTTCTATTCCATATGTAAAAAGGGGTGGATATTTTATAGCTATGAAAGGGCCTTCTGTTGAAAATGAAATTGAAGAAAGTAAAAATGCAATTAATATTTTAGGAGGCAAAATTGAGGATATAATAAAAATAGAAGATGATGAATTTAATCATAACTTAGTAGTAGTAAAAAAAGTTAAACATACTCCCAACGCATATCCAAGAAAAGCTGGAACGGTTTCTAAAAATCCATTAGGCTCCAATTGAAATAATTTGTCGTACGAAAATGCCACAGATTTAGAAGGATTTTATGAAACAATGAAGAAATGCATAATAGGAAATGTAAAAGGGATGGGAAAATATGAATATGCAAGAAAATATTAATTATATATCTGTAGATTTAATTTTACCTAATGTATATCAACCTAGAAAATATTTTAATGAAGAGAGTTTAGAAGAATTAGCTCAATCTATAAATGAGTATGGGATAGTTCAACCGTTATCGGTGAGAAAATTAGGTGAAAATAAATATGAATTAGTTGCAGGAGAAAGAAGACTTAGAGCAGCAAGAAAGGCAGGTTTGAAGGAAGTACCTGTAATTATAGTAGATATAACTGATAAAGAGTCTGCTGCAATAGCACTCCTAGAAAATTTGCAGAGAGAAAATCTGAATTTTTTAGAGGAGGCAACAGCATATTATAATTTAATTAAATATCATTACTACACTCAGGAAAAGTTAGCTGAAGTTATAGGAAAAAAGCAATCTACTATTGCAAATAAGATTAGATTGCTTAAGTTGGATAAAGAAATTATAAATATGTTATTAGAAAACAATTTATCTGAAAGACATGCCAGGGCATTATTAAGACTTCCAAAGGTAAAGTTGCAGAAAAAAGTTTTGAATATAGTTATTAAGAAATCTTTAAATGTGAAAAGTACAGAAGAACTTGTCAATAAAGAGTTAGAGAGTATTAGCAATTCTCTAAAAGATAAGAAGAAAAAAATAAAAGGGATATTTTCTCCTAGAATATATATAAATACAGTAAGACAAGTATTTGATAAATATGGTTTAAATGCAAAATATGCTTCTAGAGATTTAGAGGGTGAAATACAAATAATAATTACGATTCCCAAAAAATAGAATGTTTCACATGAAACATTCTATTGAAGTATTTTTGTTATAATATTAATGATAAGTATTGATTTATATAACATAGATGAATAAATTCTATATGTTGAACTAAAAAAATCATCTCTAAATATGGAAAAGAGATGATTTTTTATATGTATATTGGTATAAATAAGAGAATTTATGATAAAACCTCTTTTATTATTTCAAATAAAAATATATAATTAAAAATAAGAAAATAGAAAACTTAGAAGGGGGGAACTTAAATGAAAATAATATCCATATTTAATCAGAAAGGCGGGGTAGGTGTGCGTCCGTAGTGGATTATAAAAGAAAGCTGTGTTAATACAGTAAGGGTTACAACGATACCTTTTTAACCAATAGACTTACCTGAGAGTGGAAACACTAAGGGGACAATAGCATGTCTATTAAAGCGCATAGTTTCTGAAAGTGGCTAAGAGGCTGATGTGCCAGGTTAGGATATGATAAGGTCAAGGCTGGATTGCTTGAATTCTAGTTTCTTAGCTCTAACTGCCGAGGTTTATGAAAGCCATTTGAATACATAAACGGAATATCTAAAAGTAAAATTTTACCTATGTTTGCTTAACGTTGTAGGTATTTCCGGCATCCTTTACAGGATGTAAAAGGAACGAATAGAAGACCTAAGTCATATTGTCGCTTTTATTAATCTAAACGGAGATGGTCTAAGGTGGAATGTCTATTAGACTATGAATTAAAGAATTCTGAATATCCATTATGGCTACGGAGCCTTCGTAGTAGTCCGGGATAGGGAAAGCCTATCACATGGCGAAGGAAGGTAGGTTATTTTCATTGTCAGATTAAGGAGGTATGCGAAATGCAAAAAGCTGAATTAGTATTGGCAATATTAAAGGATAAATCTGAAAAAAATCCAAATTATAAGTTTGAAAGGGTATATCGGTATTTATTCAATGTGGAATTTTATTTAATGGCATATTCTAAATTATGCAATGAAAATAAGAGAATACATTCAATTATTAAAGGAAGAATGTATGATTTTAATATTGAAAATGTTCATAAAGTAGTTGAAGAATTGAAAAGTGAAACCTATTACCCAGAATCATTGAAAATACTAAATACGCATATTCTTAAGAAGAATAAGAAATGTTTACAAACAATAAATCTATACGATAACCTAATACAACAAATAATTAAGGAAATTCTGGAATCCATATATGATGTAAATTTTAGCAGTAGTTCTCATGGATTTAGGCCAGGTAGAAGTTGTCATACTGCTCTTTATCAAATAAAAAATACCTGTGGTGGTGCTAATTGGGTTATTAAAGGGAATATACAAAAAGTTTTCTATAACATAGATCATGATTTTATTATAAAATTATTAAGTGAAAAAATATGTGATGGGCGTTTTATAGAGCTTATTAATAGATTTTTTATGGCAGGATATATGTGTGAGAAAAAGACCTATGAAACATGGTCAGGAATACTCAAGAGGGAGACCATAGGGAATATGCTGCTTAATATTTATTTAGATAAATTTGATAAGTATGTGAATAAAAACTTTGGACAAGTAAAGCATATACGATATTTAGATAATTTTATTATTTTTGTTTGGGGAACTAAAGACCTAGCTGAAGATGTAAGAAAAAATATAAATGGATTTTTAAAGGAAAAACTAAAAATAGAAATTGCTGAAGAAGAACTTTTAATGGTGAGCTTAAATGACAAAAGAATAAAATTTTTAGGGTATGAAATAGCTAAATCAACACAGAACTTTAAAATACAAAAGTTTACAGGATTAAAAGAGAAAAAAAATAATCAAATAATACAACTATTAGTACCTAGTAAAGTCATAAAAGAAAGAATAAAACCGTTTATTTCAAATGGAAAGTCAGTACATAATAACTTCAGAATTAATTTACCTATATGGGAAATAATTTCTCAATATAATAAAGAAATCATAGAATTATACAATTATTATTGTTTAGCTGCAGATGTCAGTGTAAAAGTAGGAAGGTTTAAATTTTACCATTATTTCAGTTTAGCAAAAACTTTGGCAAGAAAAGAGAAAATATCAGTTAAGCAGGTTATAGATAAGTATGGAATAGAATTTCCCAGGAAAAGTGGAGATGGCACTAAAAAAATTATAGGAATTAAATATAATACGAAGAATGGAATAGAAGTTATAACCTATTTTAATGGACTGTTAAAGAAAAAAAATAAACCCATTGCTGATTTAAATGATATGATTTGGAATTAACTTAAATATAGATTTATCTTTTAATATAAAATAACTGGAGAGCCGAATACATTGAAAGGTGTACGTTCGGTTCGGAGGGGGGTTCACAAAAATCTGCTATAAATAAATCATAGTAAGACGTTGAGTTCCTACCCTACAAAACTACTACTTGTATTAATTTAAGTGCATACTTAGCTATGCAAGGATATAAAATATTGAATATAGATATTGATCCTCAAGGAAATACTACCAGTGGGTTAGGTTTTGATAAGGGGAATATAGAAATTTCAATATATGATGTGTTGACTTCACGAGTTAACATAAATGAAGCAATAATGCCATGTGAACTTATAGATAATTTCTATATAATTCCTTCGATAATGGAACTAGCTGGAGCTGAAGTAGAACTAATAGGTAAGAAAAATAGAGAAAGAATATTAAAAAATAAGTTTAAAAATTTAAAACAAGATTTTGATTTTATATTTATAGATTGTCCACCATCTTTAGGATTATTAATTATAAATGCACTTACTGCATCAGATAGTGTACTTATTCCAATTCAGTGTGAATTTTATGCTTTAGAAGGTGTGGGACAATTAATAAATACAGTGAAACTTGTTAAAGAGTCTTTAAATGCCAATTTGAAAATTGAGGGAGTAGTTATGAGTATGTGTGATACTAGAACTAATCTATCAAATCAGGTGGTTCTAGAAGTAAAAAAATATTTTAAAGATAAAGTTTATGAAACTACTATACCAAGAAATATAAGATTAGCTGAAGCTCCTAGTTTTGGGCTTCCTATAGTGCTTTATGATGATAAGTGCAAGGGTGCGGAAGCTTATGAAGGATTGACTAAAGAATTTTTGCATAAGCAAAAGGAGTGAATGTAATTTGAATAAAAAATATGGATTAGGTAAAGGCCTTAGAGCATTAATACCTGAAAATACTTTAGAAGGTGTAGATGAAAATCAAAAAGATATAAAATACATTAGTATTGATTCAATAGTGGCAAATAAAAGTCAACCTAGAAAAAATTTTGATAAAAATAAAATATCAGAGCTTTCTCAATCAATAAAAGAGCATGGCATAATACAGCCTCTTGTACTTAATGAAATTGAAGATAATACATATAGTATAATTGTAGGCGAGAGAAGATGGATGGCTGCTAAATTGGCTAATATAAAAGAAATACCTGCAATTATAATGAATTTGTCTGATAGGCAAATTTTAGAGGTTTCTCTTATAGAAAATATACAAAGGCAGGATTTAAATCCCATAGAAGAAGCATTAGCCTACAAAAGATTAGTTAATGACTTTAATTTAACTCAAGAACAATTGAGTAATAGAATGGGTAAATCTAGAACTACAATTACTAACTGTATGAGACTTTTGAATCTGGATGACAGGGTCCAAAAGTATCTTATAGAAGGAGCCATTACTGAAGGTCATGGAAGAGCACTTTTAGGTGTGGAAAATGGTGATTTGCAATATGAATTAGCTCAAACTATTATAGATGGAAATTTAACTGTTAGAGATATAGAAAAGCTTATAAAAAATTTGAATTCTGATAAAAAATTACAAAAGGATAATGTCAAAGAGCAAAATGTCTATCACCTAGATATAAAAGAAAAGTTAGAAAATTTATTTGGTACTAAAGTTTCATTAATGGATAAAAAAAATAAAGGAAAAATAGAAATAGAATATTACTCCCAAGAAGATTTACAGAGAATATTGGATATACTAAAAATTTAATTAAAAAATGTTTTTCTATGTATTGAATCTTAGAAGAACCTATCCAAGTGTGTAGCAGTGCTTATCTCCCATTTTGAATAAGATGGGAGTATGAGCTAATTGCCACGTTTGGATAAAACTACTACTTTCTATTTGTTATTTATTTTCAAGTAAAATTTCTTTGGAAAGGAGAAAAGTATGCAAAATATTGGCGTCCTAATAAGTGGATTACAGATATATATTATAATTGGATTAATTATAATGGTAGTAATATTATTAATTATGAATTTAATAATTTTTCAATCTCTGAGTAGATTGGAGAAAAGATATAGAAAATTTATGAGAGGTTCAAATAATAAAAATTTGGAGGAATTTATTATTGGGTACTTGGATAGTATAGATAACGTAAAGAATGATTATGAAGATATTAAAAATCTCTATAGTGAATTGAATTCTAAAGTAAAATGTTGTATTCAAAAAATATCTGTTATACGATATAGAGCTTTTGAGGATGTGGGAAGTGATTTAAGTTTTTCAATTGCGTTATTAGATGAAAAAAATGATGGTGTAGTAATTACAGGAATATACGGAAGAGATGAAAGTACTACTTATGCCAAGCCTATAGATAGTGGTATATCAAGGTATGGTTTATCTCAGGAGGAACAACAGGTTTTAGAAGAATGCATAAATAAAAGAATATGATTTTTATCGTATGAAAAAACTCCTTTAAAAAATTTTTTATTTAAGGAGTTTTTAATTTTATCTCCAAATTTGGTAACATTACAATTTTATCAACAATGCAATATACATAACATTGTTTTCATATAATTCATAATAGGTATTGTATAGTATTAGAATTTGTAAAAAAATTAATTATTTCAATTTTATTTGTAGAAAGAAGTCACATGTGTAAAAGTTTTAATATGATTATTAGGCCTCTGCATTTTGGAGAAAATTTTTAGTATTTTTTCCGCCTATAGTTTTTAATATAGAGTGATATAGACCTTTAGAAATTATATCAGCCAATTGCATAACAGTAAATAATCTGGTATTTTGTAAAACCATGAATTCCATAGCACCACATATGTTTACAATACCTGTTATACTTAAATCTCCTACTTCAGGAAGTGATTTATTCATAGCAGATCCAGGATGAAGGGGTTTGCTTTCTAATATTATTTTCCCTACATTTTGAATATTACCTAGGCAAGCATCAATTGCTATTGTAAATGGATCATTATATTTGGAATGTATTTCATTTATTACATCAGAAATATTTTTTGCATGCACTGGATATTGCAAATTTCCATATAAAGCAACTTTATTTCTTACTAAAAATTTTAATTTATCCCCTACTATTGGTCCTAGACTATCTCCTGTAGATCTATCTGTTCCTATACATAATATTACTATAGTCCTTTGGGATTTTATCATGGGAAATATTTCATTACTTATGGTATCTCTTAGAATGCTTATTGAATTTGTAGTTTTAGGATCTATTATTAATTTTTTAATCATAAAAAAACCTCCTATATTAGAATTTTTACCATATAGAGGTTTTTTATACTTTTAATTTATATATTTTATTATAAAAATTTAAAACATATCTAATTTTCTAAATATATTAAAAAATACTACTAAAAATATACAGAATATCACTCCAGAAAGACCATTTGCTTTTAGTCCTATAAATAATGCTGCCAGAACTGCCACAGGGTGTATACCCAAGGAAGAGGAAACTATTTTAGGCTCAATAATTTGTCTTATGACAGAAACTAATATATAGGATATAAGTAATCCAATGCATGTAATATAATTTTTAAATATTATTAGATAAATCAGAGCCAATGGGATATATATAACTCCGATTCCTATAATAGGAAGTATATCTGCTATAGCACATATGATACTAAGTATTACGGCATATTTAACCTTAAAAATTAAAAATACTATTATTGTTTCTAAAAATGTAAATAAAATTATAATCATATAGGATAGTAAGTAGTTACCTAGCATTCTTTTGCTTTCAGTGTATATTTTTAATATTTTATCTGTCTTATTATTTGGTATTAAGTTATGCATATTTATTTTGGAGGAACTCATGTCTTTGGTAAAAAAATATGTAGCTAGTAGAGTAAAAAGTACTACCATTAGTATATAAGGTATTGTAGCTATTAAATTTATAACGTAGGATACTAGTTTACCAGAAAAATTTACTAATATATTTGATGTTTTGGTAACAAAACTTGTAAAGTTTTGTTCTAAGGTATTTATTATATAAGGATCTAAGTCATTGTAATATTTTTGCAATTTATAAAATGAATTATATATATCATTAGAATTTTTAGAAATATACAATTGAGTGTTTTTACCAAGTTGTATAGCTTCTTGAGTTATTGTAGTTATGCCCAATGAAAGCAAGGTTATTATTATAGTGAAGAATATTATAGTTGTAATTAAAGAAGCTATTCCATGCTTCACTTTTAGTTTCTTTGAAATAAAAATTGTAGGTTTTTTCAGTATTAGTGCACATATAAATGCTAAAACAAAAGGTAAGGTATAGTTAAGTGTATTAAAAAATGTTAAAAAAAGTATTGTATAGATTATAAAAAATATGCTAATTTTATCAATTTTGTTTATTAAATCGCTCACGGTTGTATGACAACTCCTTTAAATATTTTACTGTTAAGTGATTTCATTAATAATTACGCTATGATATATTTAAAATTTACATAATAATCATAGTTATATTGTTAAAAAGAAAGTATATTTGTTATATAATTATATTGTAGATTAAAAAGTTTTTATAATACAAATTTCAGATAAAACAATATATTATAGATTAACTTATGTACAATAATTATAAAACAATATAATGACGTTGTATATACCATGTTAGTAAAATTTTACATAGGAAGGAGGAGATAAAGTCGATTTTGTGAAGATGTTATTTCAAATTGACCATTATTATGTAATTATACTTAAAATGGATTGTTAAATTATATGTCTTTAATATGTGGAAGAAAATAGATTCTTCATTATTATAAATTTTTATATCAACTAAAAAATAATATACATTATTGAGTAAATTCCATCTGAACATTAGAAGAACTTAATAATTTTTGGAGGTAAGTATGGAAGATAGTATAATTAAAATATATAAATTTGAAATACCTAAAAGTATATATAATTTTGGAGTAATTGCTTTAAAAATAATAATTATAGTAGCTATTATGTATTTAGTTATTAAGCTTGGAAATAAAATAATAAATAAATATATATCAAAACAAAAAAATTTCAGAATTTCATTGGATGATAAAAAAGCTAAAACCGTAGGAGCTGTTTTAAAAAGTGTATTAAAATATGCAGTATACTTTTTCGGTATTTTTAGTATAATTGCAGTAATATCACCTAAAATAGGTATAACTGGATTAACTTTTGCAGGTATAGGTGGAGTAGCAGTGGGACTTGGTGCTCAGAGTATCATAAAAGATATTATAAATGGTTTTTTTATATTATTTGAAGATCAATTTGTAGTAGGTGACTATATTAATGTAGATGATAAAGGTGGTATTGTAGAAAGTATAGAGCTTAGAATTACCAAGATAAGAGATTTTAATGGCGATTTACACATCATACCTAATGGACTTATAACCAAAGTGACCAACCATTCTAAGGGAAACGTTAGAATAATGATAGATACGGATATTTCCTATAATCAAAATATAAACAAAGTTATAGAAATAATGTCAAATTTATGTGAGAGGTTTAAAAATGAAAATTCTGTTATTGTAGAGGGCCCAACTGTTCAAGGTATAATAAATATAAAGGATGATAGGGTCACTGTTCGAATAGTTGGCAAGACCAAGGCAATGACACAGTGGGATATGGAAATGAAACTTAGAAAAGAGATATGGGAAATTTTAAAAAAGGAGAATATTAAAGTTCCCTACTCATCAGTAAGGATTTTGAAGGAGGAGTAAATGTATGAAAAAAATTTTTTATATTGGTGATGTAGTACAAATGAAAAAAGGCCATCCATGTGGCAGTAATGAGTGGGAAATAATAAGACTTGGTGCTGATATAAAAATTAGATGCTGCGGTTGTAAGAGGATAGTAATGCTTCCAAGAAGTAAATTTGAAAAAAATGTAAAAAATATTATAAAGCAGAATTCACCTGATATACAAGAAGTATAGATTTAAGTTATGCAAAAAAATTAATTGATTTTATATGAAAAAAGTAGTAAAATAAGAAAACGTAGTCCCTGCTGTGAAAATCACAGCCATTAGTCCGAGGGGAGGAGGTGGAATTCAATGAGTAAATACGAAACTATATTTATATTACATCCATCATTAGACGAGGAAGCTTATAAGTCTAATGTAGAAAAGTTTAAAGGTGTAATAGAAAATGGTGGAGGGGTAATAGAAAACGTTGATAATTGGGGTAAGAGAAAACTTGCCTATGAGATAAAAAAAGTTAACGAAGGATATTATACCTTAATAAATTTTAGTGCTGATCCTATGTTACCAAAAGAATTAGATAGAGTATTCAGGATTACAGATACAATTGTAAGACACATAATAGTAAAGGATGAAAAATAGGTGGTGTTTTAATTGAATAAAGTTGTTTTAATTGGAAGATTAACTAAAGATCCGGAATTGAGATTTACACCAGGAATGGGTAAAGCAGTCACTACCTTTACTATAGCTGTTGATAGAAGATTTTCTAAAGATGGACAGAAAGAAGCAGATTTTATTCCTATTGTTGTATGGGGAAAGCAAGCTGAATCTACGGCTAATTATATGAGTAAGGGAAAACTTATAGGTATTAGTGGCAGAATCCAGACTAGAAGTTATGAATCTAGAGATGGCATTAGAAAATATGTTACTGAAATTATTGCAGAAGAAGTCCAATTTCTTGAATGGGGACAGAAAGCTGTAAACAGTACTAATAATGAAACTTTATCTGAAGATTTTAGTAGAAACTCAGGCTTTAATGAAGATATTTATGGAGAAGATATTACTCCAGTTGATGATGGAGATATCCCATTTTAAGAGTTAAGAGTAAGGAGGAGAAGCATTATGGCAAACAGAGAAGGCGGAAGAAAAAATTCCGGCAAATTAAGAAGAGCCAAGAGAAAAGTTTGTGCTTTTTGTATGGATAAGTCTGAATTTATAGACTATAAAGATATAAATAAATTAAGAAAGTATGTTACAGAAAGAGGAAAGATTCTTCCAAGAAGAATTTCTGGGAACTGTGCAAAACATCAAAGAGAGCTTACTAGAGCTATAAAAAGAGCTAGGAACATAGCGTTATTACCATTTACAACAGAGTAGTTAAAAAGTGAAGAATTTGTATTCTTCACTTTTTTTAAACCTAATTGTAAATTATATACTTAAGTTTAAATCTAACGCTTCTATTTATTGCATAAAAATATAAAAAAAACTAAAATATAATTAAAGAATAGGAGGGGACTGTATGAAAAGAGAAAATTTTAACATAATGTATAATGTTAAAATGATAGAGGATTTAAAGGCGGATCTTCTATGTATAATAGGAGATTTCTTTAAGTTACTTACAAGAGGGAACAATGTGACACAACAAGCCATATTGGATTGTATTTCCGGGGCAATAATAATCTTATATTTACTTGCAGAAAGATTAGGATATTCTCATACAGCGGTGGATGAAACTATGAAAAAGAAATTAAAAGTTGGTATAATTGAAGAAGATAAAATAGAAAGAGATGGAAAAGATTTAAGCAAATTATATAATCATCTTAAAGAAAGGAATTAACGGAGGTAGATATGCAAGGTAAAACATATAATGTAAAGGCTTTGGTAGAAGCAGGATTTATAACAGCATTTATAATATTAATAATTCTTATAAATATATACATACCTATACTATCCATATTTACTAATTTCATATTTCCTATACCTATAGCAATACTCTATATAAGACAAAATTATAAAGTTACTTTGATTTCTATAGCAGCTAGTGGTATATTTATAGCAATGTTCTATAATCCTATAAGTGCATTATCTTCAATAGTATTAATAGGTCTTACAGGGATAACTTTAGGATATTGTATAAAAAATAAGAAAGAATTTGCCACCACAATTATTTTTTTAGCTGGATCTATTGCTGTGGGAATAATTTTTTATTTATTTGTTTATATAATGCTTATAAATAAAGCAGGAATATATGGATTGGTTAATAAGGCATTGCTAGATTTAAAACAGTCCATGGAATTAAGTAAAGGCATGTATGAGAAAGCTGGAATGTCAAGTAGTGATATTGCTGCTATGGAAAATATATTTACCATAGTTACGCCTGAATATATTATGGGAATTATCCCGGCAGTAGTTGTAATTATGTCATTTGTTTCATCATATGTAAATTATATATTAGCAATAAATATACTTAAAAGGTTAAGATATGAGGTTAAAGAAATTAAGCCTATTGCTCAATGGTATATGAATACTAGAATAGGTACATTAGTTGGTATAATTCTTGTTATGGGACTGTTACTTGACAGAAAAAATATGGCCGTAGGACAATATTTAGCCAACTCATCAGGACTTATACTTCAATGGATATTGTGTTTAGACGGGGTAGCATTAATTACATATTATTTAATGCACAGATATAAAGTGTCTAAAAAGATTACTGCCTTAATAATAATATTTACAGCTATGTCAAGATTATCTTTGTTTTATACTATTATGGGATTTATAGATATGATAATTGATTTTAGAAGACTTGACCCTTATAGAAAGTTAAAAAAATAGTAACCGGGGGTTTTATTTAATGTATGATAAATATAATTATTTTATAACCAGTAATAAAGTATATATGGTGATAATTGCACTGCTTATTTTATTATTAATGGTATATGGACACATGATAATTGGTTTTGTAGCTATTGGTTTATATATACTGCTTATAATTTATAATGTAAAAAACACAAAATTCAGAAAAAATCAGTGGAAAAAATTTATAGAAGACTTTTCATCTAAGCTTGATGTAGCTACCACAAGTACGCTTGTAAAATTTCCATTTCCACTTGTTATAATAAAAGTAACTGGTGATGTACTATGGTATAATCAAAATTTTTCTTCTATATTAAAAGGAAAAGATATATTAGGGCAAAATATTAAAAATATTGCAAGAGATTTTAATATTAAGCAGGCTGTAACTGGTAAAGAGAACGTGTTTAAGTACATAAAAATTAAGGATAAACATTACGACATATATACAAATATAGTAGGTACTTCTGAAAACTCTAAGGACAAAATTGTTATATTATATTTTTATGATGTGACAAAGTCCTATGATATGGTAAATTCAATAAATGCAAATAAGGATGTAATAATGTTAATGGAAGTTGACAATTTTGATGATGTGGTTAAAGCCATGGATGAGGATGACAGACCACTTATAATAGCAGAAATAGAGAGAACTATAAATATTTATGCACAGAGTTTAAATGCAATGATAAGAAAGTATGAGTCTAATAAATATATATTTTGTATACAAAATAAGTATATAGAAAAAGAGATGGAAAAAAAATTCGAAATATTGGATACTGTAAGAGAAATAAATATGGGAAATAAACTTGCAGTAACTTTAAGTATAGGTATAGGTAGGGGTGGAGTAACCCCAATGGAAAATGAAAAATACGCAGTATCAGCTAAAGAGTTGGCATTAGGTAGAGGCGGAGATCAAGCAGTTGTAAAAAGTGGAGATAAACTGTTATTTTATGGAGGAAAGGCCAAGGAAGTTGAAAAGAGGACTAAAGTAAAGGCTAGGGTAGTAGCCCAGGCACTTGTGGATATAATGAATGACAGCAGCAATATATTTATAATGGGCCATACTAAGCTTGATATAGATTGTTTAGGTGCTGCTGTTGGAATACACGGTGTGGTAGACTTATTGGGTAAGAAGTGTTTTATTATATTGAATAATCCAAACGAAAGTACAAAGCTTATATTAGATAAAATAAAAAAAGAAAAAGAATACAGTAATGCTTTTATAAATGTTAGGGATTGTGAAGATAAAATGGATGAAAACAGTCTTCTGATAATTGTAGATGTTCACAGTGAAGGATATGTAGAAAGTATGCAATTAGTCAAGAAGTTTGATAGAATAGTTATAATTGACCATCATAGAAGAACTACAGATTTTATTAAGGGTTCACTTTTAAGCTATATTGAACCATATGCTTCATCTACTTCTGAGCTGGTTACTGAAATGTTACCATATATGATAGAAAAGCCCACAATAAAAACTATAGAGGCAGAAGCTCTCCTTGCAGGAATATGTATAGATACTAAGAATTTTTATTTCAAAACCGGAGTGAGGACTTTTGAGGCTGCTTCATTTTTAAGGAGACTTGGAGCAGACACTATAGAAATAAAAAAGTTTTTTTCTTATGATTTAGAAACTTATTTAAAAAGGGCTGAAATTATAAGGTCAGCCAGTATATATAATAATATTGCTATAGCAGTATGTCCTGAACAAATAAATAGTATACTATTGGCTGCGCAGGCAGCAGATGAATTGCTAAATATTACAGGTATTCAAGCGTCTTTTGTTTTTGTTAAAATAAAAGATGAAATATTTATTAGTGGAAGATCTCTAGGAGATATAAATGTGCAGATTATACTTGAAGCTTTAGGCGGAGGAGGACATATTACTATGGCAGGGGCAAAACTAGAATACGTGACTATGGATGAAGCTTTATCAAAGCTAAAAGAGGCCATAGAGGAATATGTTAAGGAGAGTGAAAAGTAAATGAAAGTTATATTGTTAAAGGATGTAAAAACTCTAGGGAAAAAAGGTGAAGTTGTAAATGCTTCAGATGGGTATGCTAGAAATTATTTAATACCAAAAGGATTTGCAGAAGAGGCAAATAAAACCAATCTTCATGTATGGAACAACAAGAAAGAAGCGGAGAGAAAACAAAAACTTGCGGAATTGGAAGCAGCACAGAAACTTGCTGCAGACTTAAAAGGAAAAGAAATAAATTTAACTGTTAAATCAGGAGAAAATGGAAGGATATTTGGTTCTATAACCGGTAAAGATATTTCGGATGAATTAAACAAAAAATTTAAGATAAACATAGATAAGAAAAAAATAGCAGTTAATAATATAAGACAACTTGGTACTTATGATGTGGAGGTTAAATTATATCCTGAAATATCTACAAGAATAAAAGTAATTATTGCAGAAAAATAAGGAGGAAAACTCGTGAAGCTACAATTTATTGATGGATTGGATAAAGAAATGAATAATTCTATACCAGTAGATATCCAAGTTAAAGTATTATATGATCTATTAAAAAAAGTTATGGATGAAACTACTATAAATGATAAGGTGGCAAAATATAAACTTGAGGATTACATAAATAGTGAAGATGTATTTAAGAGAATATACGCTTTGAATAAAATAGTAAGTGATGGAAAAGGATTAAGCATTATCCCAAATCAATCTAATATATATAATGCTCTAGAGGATACCAATAATTGGCTTGCAGAAACTTTGGCGGAAAGGTACGTAAGAACTAAAATTGAAAGAGAAGTAGAGAGAAATGTTACAGAACGTCAGGACAAGTACATGGATGAGGTAAGACTAAGTATCATAAAGAAGCAAAGAGGACCTGAAAATGCACAAACTTTAAAAAAGTACGCAAAACTTGAAGTTTTGGACTCTAGAAACCTTAGTAAAAATATACAAAGGCTTTTAAGGCCGGAAACTTTTGGTGAAATTATGGGGCAAGAAAGAGCTGTAGAGTCTATACTTTCTAAAATAGCCTCACCATATCCACAACATATAATCTTATATGGCCCTCCGGGCGTAGGTAAAACTACTGCTGCCAGGATTGCACTTGAAGAGGCAAAAAAACTAAAATTTACACCTTTTAATAAAGATGCTAAATTTGTGGAAGTTGATGGCAGTACATTAAGATGGGATTCTAGAGAAATTACAAATCCTCTTTTAGGGTCTGTACATGATCCTATATATCAAGGTACAAGAAGAGATTTAGCAGAAGGTGGGGTACCAGAACCAAAACTTGGACTTGTTACAGAAGCACATGGCGGAGTACTTTTTATTGATGAAATAGGTGAATTAGACGAAATGCTTCAAAATAAGCTATTGAAAGTATTAGAAGATAAAAGAGTTGAATTTTCATCTTCATATTATGATCCTGACGATGAAAATATGCCCAAATATATAAAATATTTATTTGATAAGGGAGCTCCAGCAGATTTTTTACTTATAGGAGCTACCACTAGGGAACCTAGTGAAATAAATCCAGCCCTTAGATCAAGATGTACAGAAGTCTATTTTGAACCGCTTTCTATAAAAGATATACAAAATATAGTAGAAAATGCGGCTAGAAAGTTAAATATAGAAATTGAAAATGGAGTATCCGGGCTTATAAGTAAATACACTATTGAAGGAAGAAAAGCTATTAATATACTATCAGATGTATATGGATATGTATTATATAATAGTGGCATTACGAATTTAAAAGATAAAATTAAAGTCTCAGTAGAGGATTTAAAAAAAGTTATATCTATAGGTAGACTAAAATCTTTTGAAGAGGTATCTTTAAAATCAGAATATGAAGTAGGGCATATTTACGGTTTGGGAGTAAGTGGTTACATAGGTTCTACTATTGAAATAGAATCAGTTGCATTTAAAGCTAAAGAAAAAGGCAGGGGAGTTGTAAGATTTAATGATACGGCAGGCAGCATGGCAAAGGATTCTGTGTTTAATGCTGCCTCTGTAATAAGAAAGATAACGGATAAAGATATAAGTGATTATGATATTCACGTAAATATAATAGGTGGAGGGAGAATTGACGGACCCTCTGCAGGGGCTGCTATTACAGTGTGTATTATAAGTTCTCTTTTAGATAAACCTCTAAGGCAAGATATTGCTATAACAGGAGAAATATCTTTGAGAGGTAATATAAAACCTGTAGGCGGAATTTTTGAGAAAACTTATGGTGCAAGAAGAAATGGAATAAGAACAATGGCTATACCTTTGGAAAATTTAAGAGAGGTGCCTGCAGATATTAGAGACATAGAGATTAAAGCAGTATCTAATGTTGAAGAGCTTATGAAGATTGTATTTAAATAATTACAGTAATTTTTCGTAAAATAGTTTGTAAATATACAATTATAAATTTAAGGAGTGAAGATATCCATGGATGCACCTTTGGGAAGTATACCTCACAATTTAGAAGCTGAGCAAAGTGTAATTGGTTCAATGCTTGTTGATAAGGCTTCTATAGTTGAATCTATGGAAATCTTAAAAGTTGATGATTTTTATAGAGAGTCACATAAAGTTATATTTGATGCTATTCTTGACTTATATAAAAAAGACATAGCTGTAGATATAATAACGTTAGCTGAAAGTTTAAAATCTACCTCTAAACTGGAAGCTGCAGGGGGAATAACCTATATAAGTGAGTTAAGTGGTTCTATAGTGTCCACTGCTAATTTACAATCTTATATAAAAATTATAAAAGATAAATCTACCCTTAGAAAGCTTATTAGAGCCTCCACAAAAATAATAGAGGAAAGTTATAATAATCAAGATAATGTAGAGAAAACTATTGATATGGCTGAAAAATCTATATTTGATTTATCAGATAATAGAAAGACTTCTGATTTTGAGTCCATGAATGTTGTACTCGAAAGAGGATTTTTAGAAATAGAGAGGCTATTTAATAACAAAGGTGAGACTACGGGAGTAGCTTCTGGATTTAGAGAGTTAGACGCCAAAACATCTGGGTTTCAAAAGGGAGATATGGTGTTAGTGGCCGCAAGACCTTCTATGGGGAAAACAACTTTTGCATTGAATATAGCAGAATATGCATCTTTAAGAGAAGGCAAAAAAGTAGCTGTATTTTCTCTTGAAATGTCAAAGGAACAGCTTGCATATAAGCTATTATGTTCCGAAGCACATATAGATATGTTGAAGCTTAGAACTGGAAATCTAGAGGATAAGGATTGGGAAAATATAGCAAGGGCTTCAGGTCCCCTCGCTGAAGCGCAGATATTTATAGATGATACTGCAGGTATATCTATTATGGAAATGAGATCTAAATGTAGAAGATTAAAAATGGAACATGGTATAGATATGATAATTATAGATTATCTGCAGCTTATGAGTGGTGGAAGAAATTCAGAAAATAGACAGCAGGAAGTATCAGAAATATCTAGGTTTGTTAAAGCATTGGCAAAAGAGATGCAATGTCCTGTTATTGCCCTGTCTCAGTTATCACGTGCTCCAGAGGCCAGGTCAGACCATAGGCCTATGCTATCAGATTTAAGAGAGTCAGGCTCAATAGAACAGGATGCAGACATAGTTATGTTTTTATATAGGGATGAATATTATAATAAAGAAACAGAGGATAAAAATGTAGCAGAGTGTATTATTGCAAAACAGAGAAATGGCCCTACTGGTACTGTAAAATTAGCCTGGATGGGTCAATTTAGTAAGTTTGGAAATCTTGATGTGATACATCAGGAATAAAATATAGGGAACTATACTTGATATAGTTCCCTATATTACTATGAATATTTATAGATTATAATATAAATTTAGTGTATTTCTATTTTTTTGCTATTTGTGTTTCCTTTCTCTAATTTTGGAAGATCAATTTTTAAAACTCCATCTTTAAAAGAAGCATTAATATTTTTTTCGTCCACATTATCAACATAAAAGCTTCTCTTAAATTCGCCATAGTGTCTTTCACGTCTTATGAAATTTTCTTTGCTATCTTCTATAGAATCTTCTCTTTTTGCAGATATTGTTAGATAGTTATTATTAAAGTTTAAATCTATAGCATCCTTATTTATACCTGGAAGATCTGCCTCAATTAAATAGGAAGTATCAGTTTCTTTAAGATCAACTTTAAAACCACTATGCAATAAGCTTGTATTAAATGGTGTTAAGAAATCATGGTTAAAGAAAGAATCGACGAAGCTTTCAAAATCATCTCCTTTCCTTACGGAATTATTTCTTCTAAATGGAACCATATCAAACATAATACATACCTCCTTGAATATAGATTTTATATTATTTTTAGTACTTGTTTAACAATTTTTATTATATTTATATAATATACTTAAAGT
This sequence comes from Candidatus Clostridium eludens, assembly GCF_045310515.1. Classification (NCBI taxonomy): domain Bacteria; kingdom Bacillati; phylum Bacillota; class Clostridia; order Eubacteriales; family Clostridiaceae; genus Clostridium; species Candidatus Clostridium eludens. Next base: position 33,920 of record NZ_JBJHZX010000041.1, read on the forward strand.
CAAAGAAAGTCAAAGTCTAAAAAGTATAGATTTTGTGTATAAGTATTAGAAATTATTATTAATAACCATATAACTTAGTATAAACAATGTATTTAAAAATAAACTGAGAATTTTGATGATTTTTAATGGTTAAAATCATCACCACCCGTAAAACGGGTGGTTTGCTCAGCCCTATAAGGGCATGTTACTGGCTGTGCTACTCGCACAC
>NZ_JBJHZX010000042.1:0-32654 GCF_045310515.1 Candidatus Clostridium eludens
GGTATAGCTCAGCTGGGAGAGCATCTGCCTTGCACGCAGAGGGTCAAGAGTTCGAATCTCTTTATCTCCACCAAAAAGAACTACATTATAATGTAGTTCTTTTTTTCTTCACAAAATATTAAATTTATTTTATGTATTATTGGGAAGGAGATAAAAATTGATATTTTATAGAATAAAGCAATTTTACTGGGCTATTATGTCTGAAATCAATGGAGATGATATTAGATTTATAGAAAGTATTTTAAATATAGAAGAATTAAATTTATTTAATAAATTATCTATACAAGAACAAAAACATTCTGTAAAAGTAGCGTATGATATACAGTTTTTTTGTAAAGATAATCATAAGATTGACATAAACTTATTAGTAAGAGCAGCCCTTTTGCATGATATAGGAAAAATATATAAAGAGCTAAATATAATAGATAAATCTGTTATTGTACTATTAAATAAGATATCTAAAGGCAAAATAAAAAGATTTTTTAAAAATAAGAAAATAAATGTCTATTATAATCATGGAAAGATTGGAAGAGAACTATTAGAAAAAATAGGGTGTGATAAAAAATTACTTTACTTGGTAGAGAATCACCACAATAATAGGATATGTGATAATTTAGAATTAAGAATACTTAGATCTTATGATGAGAAGAATTAAAGTATAAGATATTTTAATAGGTATCTCTATATAAAAGAAATTACTGTAATATATGAAAGTATTTCAGTTTTTATTATATAATGTTAATATATAAGTGAAATACTTATGAATACTTTAAAGTATGTTATTGGAGGTTATAATGAATTCAAAACAAAGAAGATTATACATTGAAGAAATTCTTGAAAAAAATGATGAGCCTCAAAAAGGCCATATTTTGTCAGAAAAGCTAGGTGTTACTAGGCAAGTAATAGTTAAAGACATTGCAATTTTAAGGGCTGAAGGTAAAGATATAATAGCAACTCCAGAAGGATATTTGATTCCAAAATCAGAAAAAAACTTAGTAAAGCAGGTAATAGCAGTTTCTCATAGAACTAGTGAAATAGAAGATGAACTTAAATCCATAGTTAAATTTGGAGGTAAGGTTCAAGATGTAATCGTGGAACATTCCATTTATGGCGAAATAAAAGCTATGCTCATGATAAAAACTTTATATGATGTGGAAAATTTTATGAATAAGGTCAAAGAGCATAAGGCAGAACCTTTACTTATATTAACTGGTGGAGTTCACTTACATACTATAGTTGCAGAAAGTTATGATATACTTGAAAATATAAAGAGTGAATTAAAACATAGAAATTATATAATATCTGATTGAACTAAATTACGAAGTTATATTAATTATATTTATAAAAAAGAGGTGATTGTTCATGAAAAAGAAGATGGCATCAGGTATCTTAATAGTAATTCTAATTATATGCATTCTATTTTTAAATAGGATTGTAAGTTTTATAATTAATATAGAATGGTACAAAGAAGTGGGATATCTGACAGTGTATTTTACAAAACTTATAGCTATATGTAAGCTTATGATACCTTTATTTGTGATAAGTTTTATAGGCATTGGACTTTATTATAGGAGTTTAAGATTAAGCATTATAAAGTATAAGAAGGTTTTTGAAGTAAATAATAATAAAGTTAAAAATGAAAAAAAGATATTTTTTATTGTAGATTTCATCATATCATTTTTATTTTCTTATGTATTTGCAGCAACTTATTGGTATAGAATTTTACAGTTCAATAACTCAGTACCCTTTAATGTTAAAGATCCAATTTTAAATTTAGATGTATCTTTTTATATATTTAAGTTACCACTTATACAGTCTTTACATAGTGTAGTTTTAAGTTTAATAATTTTTTTAGCATTAATAACTCTATTTACTTATTTCATATTAAGTGTTAAAGATAAAGTGACCCAAAAAAATTCCCAAAAAGGCTTTGGTAAAATAAATATTTTAAATAGTGGATTAACAAGATTTGCAGGGAGACAGTTAGCGGTTTTAGCTGCACTTATAATGTTATGTGTATCAATAGGATATATTTTGAGGTGTATTGGACTTGTATATAGCCAAAAAGGTGTAACGTTTGGTGCCGGTTATACTGATGCTCATGTAAGTTTGTTATTTTACAAAATTATTGTAGTGGCCTCTACCGTTGCAGCCATAGTTATATTTATAAGTGTACTTGTAAGTAGATTTAAGCCTATTATATTGTCAATAACTGTAATAGCAGCTTTGATTTTAATTGAAAGTATATCTTCTACTGTAGTTCAAAATTTTATTGTAAAATCTAATCAGAAGACATTGGAACAACCCTATATAAAATATAATATAGATTATACCCGTAAGGCATTTAATATTGAAAATATTGCTGCTACCCCTTTTCAAGTTAAAGATAATTTAACTGCAGAGGATATAAATAATAATATAGATACCATAAATAATATAAGAATAAATTCTTTTGATCCTACTTTGGAATTTTACAATCAAGTTCAAATTATAAGATATTATTATAAATTCAATAACATTGATGTAGATAGATATAATATAAATGGAAAATTTAATCAAGTATTTGTAGGTACTAGAGAAATAAATAGTAAGGCAATAGATCCCAATACATGGCAAAATAGACATCTTATATATACTCATGGCTATGGTGTAGTAATGAATAAAGTTAATTCTGTAACTTCAGAAGGGCAACCTGATTTTGTTATAAAGGATATGCCACCTCAAAATTCTACAGATATAAAGTTTAATGATCCAAGAATATATTTTGGTGAAAAAAGTGATGACTATGCAATAGTTGATACTAAACTAAAGGAATTTGATTATCCAAAAGGCAGTGAAAATGCTACTAATAACTATAACGGTACTGCTGGAATAAAATTGGGGTTTGTTAATAAATTATTATTTGCAATAAATCAAAAAGACATAAATTTTCTGTTATCTCGAGATACACTAAAAGAAAGTAAAATATTGATAAACAGAAATATAAAAGACAGAGTCAGTAAAATAGCACCTTTTTTAAATTATGATTCAGATCCTTATATAGTTGTAAGTGGAGGTAAACTTTATTGGATATTAGATGGATATACTGTTTCAGATAGATATCCTTTCTCACAGCCACAAAATGGTTTAAATTATATAAGAAATTCTGTAAAAGTTACGGTAGATGCTGAAAATGGAGATGTAAATTTTTATATTATAGATAAGAATGACCCTATAGTTGAAAGTTATGCAAAAATATTTCCGGATTTATTTAAGGATATAAGTAAATTGCCATCTGATATGGTTCAACATCTTAAGTATCCAAAGGATTTATTTAATATTCAATGCAGTGTGCTCGGAAAATATCACGTAACAGATCCTGGAGTATTCTATAGTGGTGAAGATTTATGGGAAGTAGCCAAGAACCAAAAACAAGTTAGTGGTGAAAAATATTCAATGGAACCTTCGTATATGGTTATGAGACCTCCAGGTGCAAAGAAGGAAGAAATGATATTGTTACAGTATTTTAATATGAGAGATAAAGATAATATGGTAGCTCTATTTGGAGCTAGGATGGATGGTGAAAATTATGGGAAAATGATTCTCTATAAGTTTCCTCCAGAAAAAACTGTATATAGTCCGTATTTATTCAAACAAAAATTGAATCAAGATACTACTATATCTAGTCAATTATCCCTCTGGAATAAGGATGGCTCGCAAGTTCAATTTGGTGATACTATAATAGTCCCAATAAATCAATCTCTTGTTTATATAGAGCCTATGTACTTAAGAGCTAGCGGAAAAGATGGTATACCGGAAATGAAAAGAGTCATAGTATCTTATAGTGATAAAATGATATTAGCTCAAGATATAGATGATGCATTACAGCAGATATTTAATTATAAGCAAAATTCTCAAGAACAAAATCCTAGTGATTCTGAAATAAAAACACCGTCTTCTGATATTAATGCAGAAAAGCTAGAAGAGGCAAAGAGTCTATATCAACAGGCATTGGATGCTCAGAAAAATGGTGATTGGGCAAAGTACGGAGAGAGCATTAAAAAACTTGGTGAAATAATAGATTCATTACAAAAATAAAAAATATGAAATTAAATAATTTTGTTTCTTTTGAAGGGAAGATTTAATATGGATTATGATGTACTTATATTAGGTGGTGGAATAGTAGGTTGTGCAGTTTCATATGAACTTTCAAAATATAATTTAAATATAGCGTTGATTGAAAAAGATTATGATATAGCAGATGATGTAGCCTTAATAGATTCTTCTATAGTCTATGATGGACTAGAATGTGAAGATACTTTATTGGCTAAACTGGAACTCATGGGGAATAAAATTATGCCAGAGCTAGCATCTAAATTTAATATATACTTTAAAAAAAAGGGATATTTATTACTGGCGGATAGTAAAAAGAGTGAAGAAAAATTAGTTAAGATGTATGATACGGCATTAAATAGGGGGATAGAAAATATATACTTATTAACTAATTCCAAAGATATATGCAATCTAGAGCCAAGTTTAAATAAAAATACAACGAAAGCTATTTATTCCAAAAATACAGCAGTTATATCTCCATATGATTTAGCAATTTCCTATGGGGAAATTGCTTTCGATAATGGAGTTAATTTTAAATTAGGGGAGGAAGTTCTAGATATAAAAAATATATCTAAAGGATTTAGAGTAATAACTAACAAAAACAAATTTACCTGTAATATGGTTGTAAATACAACTCCAGGAGAAAGTTATAGTATAGATAAGGAAAATAAACCAGATAAAAAAAGGAAACATTTAAAATATTTCCTTTTAGAAGAAAATTCATCTAAAGCTTATAAAAATATAATTTCTATTATTGGAGAAAATGATGATAAAATATATACTATTCCAACTAAAGAAAATGGATTATTAATAGTGCTAAAGAATAATAAAAAAATAAGTAATGAAGAAGGATTGAAAAAAATTAAATATTTTATAAAAGATGTATCTGAGAAAAATATTATACCCTTCTATGATTCTACTATTTATAATGATTTTTTGATTATAGATGATAGCTTAATTGATGAAGGTTATATTAAGATATTGGGAAAGCATTATGGACAGGTCACTATGACTCCAGCAATTACTAATATAGTATGTGAAACTATAGTGAGTAATCTAAACTGTGTTTTAAAAAAGGACTTTATAGATAAAAGGAGAGAATTTTATAAATTTAGAGATCTTTCAAATGAGGACAGACAAAATATAATTAAGTTAAATAAAAAATATGGTAAAATGGTATGTTATTGCAAGAAGGTAACAGAGGGTGAAATTATAGATGCTATAAGGAGACCATTAGGAGCTCGTACTATAGAGGGAATAAAACGGAGGACAAGTGCTACTTTTGGAAATTGTAAAGGATCTCAATGTCTATGCAAAGTTGCATCAATTTTAGCTAGGGAGATAAATAAGGATATGACAGATATAATTAGAGATTCCAAAAATTCTAATATTATACTAGGTAGAATAAAAGAGTTTAATGAAATATAGTTTAGGGGGAATTAGAGATTGGTTGAAGGGATTATTTGCAATGAATGTAATAAAAAATGTACCATTAATGTAGAGATGGATAAGAATGACTTAAAACTTGCTAATAATGTGTATACTAAAAAAGAATACTGCACGAAACTACAAGTAGATAACAAATATGATATATTTACTACTGTTGTTAGAATAAAAGGTGCTAATTGTAACGTAGTTCCGGTAAAAAGCTCTAAGCCATTAGATAAAAGCTTATGGGTAGAATGTTCAAAAGTTTTAAGTAGAATACATGTGGGGGCACCTATAAAGACAGGAGATATAGTTTGCAAAAATGTTTTAAATACAAAAGTTGATATAATTTGTACTAAAAGTATTGATAAAACAAAGTAATAAATTTTTAGTTTTTACTTTATTATTTTCTACATATTGGTTATAATAAATGATGGATATGTAGTTATATGTGGATATTAGATTGATTTTATACAATCTAAAAATATAATTAGCGGATGAATAGCATTAGCTTTATATAATTATTAAAGAGAGTCAGTGTTTTGGTGTAAGTTGATATAATGATATTGTTAATTTGCCTTTGAAATATTAATAAGTTGTAATATCGTTATAATCTTAAATATAATCATCAATTGATTATTGATTAATTAGGGTGTAAGCACGGAGTCTTTGGTCCCTTGGGATATATAAGGCTCCCTTTGTTTTGTATAGAAGTTATAGATAAACTAAGGAGGATTAAATTATGTTGGATTTAAAAAGAATAAGAAATAATCCAGAAGAAATAAAAAAGCAACTTTCAAATAGGGGAGAAGATTTTGAACTGTCAAGTATTGACGAGGTAGTAGCTTTAGATGAGAAAAGAAGAAAAATTTTAGTAGAGGTAGAAGCTTTAAAAAATAAGAGAAATCAGGATTCAGCAGAAATAGCTAAGATAAAAAGGGTTGGGGGAAATGCTGATGCTTTAGTTCTAGAAATGAAGCAGGTTTCAGATAATATAAAGCAATATGATATTCAGCTATCAGAGATAAATGATAAAATAGAATATATAATGCTTAGGATACCCAATATTCCAAATCCGGCAGTTCCAGAGGGAAAACTTGATGAAGATAATGTTGAAATTAGACGATGGCTGGAACCTACTAAATTTAAATTTCAACCTAAAGCTCATTGGGATATAGGTACAGATCTTAATATACTTGATTTTGAAAGAGGCGGGAAAGTAGCAGGTTCTAGATTTACTTTTTACAGGGGGTTAGGAGCAAAACTTGAAAGAGCTATAATATCTTATTATTTGGATTTTCATACTGAAAAACATGGATATGAAGAAATATTACCACCCTATATGGTAAATAGAACTAGTATGACTGGTACAGGACAACTTCCAAAATTTGAGGAAGATGCATTTAGGGTAGCAAATAATGATTTTTTCCTAATTCCAACTGCAGAAGTACCAGTAACTAATTTTTATAGAAATGAAGTGTTAAAAGGAGAAAATCTGCCCATAAAACATGTTTCATATAGTGCATGTTTTAGAGCTGAAGCTGGTTCAGCAGGAAGAGATACTAGAGGAATTATAAGACAACATCAATTTAATAAAGTTGAACTTGTAAAATTTGCAAAACCTGAACAATCCTATGATGAACTTGAGAAACTAACCAATGATGCAGAAGATGTACTTAAAGGGCTAAAGATCCCATATAGAGTAGTTAAAATATGCAAAGGAGATTTAGGATTTACAGCGGCACTAAAGTATGATATAGAGGTTTGGATGCCAAGTTATAATAGATATGTAGAAATATCAAGTTGTAGTAATTTTGAGGATTTTCAAGCAAGACGTGTTAATATCAAATATAAAGAAACTCCAAAGGATAAGCCGAAGTATGTTCACACACTAAATGGTTCAGGAGTGGCAATAGGAAGGACAGTTGCGGCTATTTTAGAAAATTATCAACAGGATGATGGAAGTGTAATAATTCCAGAAGTATTAAGACCATACATGAGAGGAAGAGAAGTAATAAAATAGTTCTAGTGTGATATTTATTTTTAGATATTTATTTAAAAGTCAGGGTAATTTTGTGTTAAAAATAAATTTTATGTTACATATATAAATAAATTAAGATATAGAATGTTTGTATAAATATTACATAAATTAAAAATGCTTTCCAAATTTAAGTTTATGTTTTTAATATGAAGTTACTCTGAATTAGGGATAAAGATAGGAATAAAAAAATGTTGACATATACATATACTGTTGTTATAATAATACATGTTGATATTGGTTTTGGAAAGATGGTCGAGTTGGTTTAAGGCACCGGTCTTGAAAACCGGCGTACGGGTGACCGTACCAAGGGTTCGAATCCCTTTCTTTCCGCCATTAATATATTTAAATGGTAGGGCATGGAGAAATACTCAAGTGGCTGAAGAGGCGCCCCTGCTAAGGGCGTAGATCGGGTGACCGGTGCGAGGGTTCAAATCCCTCTTTCTCCGCCATAAAAGAGCGTCAATATTGATATAGTGTTGACGCACAAAAAGTCCAGTAATACTGGGCTTTTTTTCATTCTATATGGAAAAACTCATCGCCTTAATGGGCGGCTTTTTTGCTCTAATGACTGTGCAAATATGTCTTACTGGAGGAGGTTCCTCTACCAAGGTGCATCACAAGATGAGGTTGGGGAAATTACCCCAAAAAGGCCAAAGTCTTACGCTTAGTTAATAGAAACCTTCAGAAGTAATATCAGAATCAAGAAGCGGTCCGTGTATAATAGCAAGACTAAATGTTATTATTACCCTACTGGTGTTCATCAGATATATGTTACGCATGGAGGTGAACTTATGTGTAGTGAGGAAGCTATTTATAACTACTTGCAGCCAGCGACATCATGTTAAAGCCAGCTCTTCTCAAAAAATAAAATGATAAAATCGCGCCGCCAGCAATTCATATAAAACCTAAACAGCGGTGGATTCTCTGATTACAGAAAAATCGAGAGGGAATCGACCTCCCTTTGGCTTGCAGTTTTTTATTATGATACAGCAAAAAAGTAGGAAAATCAAACTGCATTTTGGTTACAAAAACTGCATTTCATTTATAAAGCTGGCTTTTCGAGTGCAAAAACTACATTTCGTTTACAAATATTCAGTTGTTGATTACAAATATTGCATTTGGTTTTACAAAGTTGCATCTCGTTTTGCTATTGAGTAAAAGAAATGGAAGGAGTTACTACAATACAATAAAATTATTATGAAAATCATTATATATTTATTTACATACGATAAATATTAAGGTGCAATTCACTTATCGAAAATTTAGTAAGTGAGTTTTTTGAGTTAATTTTAACGAGGTGGATTTATGTATGATATTGTTATTGTAGGATCAGGACCCGCAGGAGCTAAACTTGCACGATTAATCGGAGATAAATATAAGGTTTTATTGATAGATAAACGGAAATTCGAAAATGAAAACCCTCAAAGACCTACAAATAAATGTTGCGGAGGATTACTGGCGCCTGATGCTCAGAGGATAATTGCAATGTTGGGTTTAGGAATACCGAAAGATGTTTTGGTTAATCCGCAACTTTTCGCTGTAAGAACTATCGATTTAACTAATAACCTAGAAAGGCTGTATCAGCGATTCTATTTTAATATGGATAGAGAAAAATTTGACAGATGGCTGGTTTCCATACTTCCAACTGGCGTAGATAAAAAGTTTAACTCTTTATTTAAGGGTTTTGCTAAAATACCAGGAGGATATGAAATCAGATATCTTCATAATGGGCAAGAGATATCTGTAAAGGCAAAAGTCATCGTCGGTGCCGATGGTGCTTTTTCGAAGTTAAGGAGATGTATCAGTAAAGATATAAATATTCCTGAAACGTACATCTCAATTCAGGAATGGTTTGAATATTCAGATTATATACCGTATTTTACAGCAATTTTCGATGAAGAAATAAGTGACTTTTATTCTTGGATAATACCCAAGGAGAACCATCTATTATTAGGTTCAGCGCTTAGACCTAGAGAAAATACCAAAGAAAAGTTTGATATATTGAAAACAAAATTGATGAAGCTAGGTTTTAATTTTAATAACAAAATAAAAACAGAGGGTGCATATATCTATAGGCCTAAGAAGGTATCACAATTTTATGTGGGCAGGAATGATATAGCTTTGGTGGGAGAAGCTTCAGGAGCTATTAGTCCTAGTTCTGCGGAAGGGATCAGTTATGCATTAAAAAGCTCTTTGTATTTAGCTCAGAGCTTTGAAGTGGGGATAGATGGATTTTTGGAAAGATATGAGCATAAGGTAAAGGATATCAAGTTAAATTTATTTATCAAGAATTTAAAATCTCCAGCTATGTATAATCCAATATAATATTTTTTGAAAAGTTATTGAATGATTTTAAATTAATACAATTCCTTTTAATCCTCATTATTAAGTCATTTTAAATGTTACAAAGGCACAAGGAAATCCGATAAACAGTAAATGTGTTATATCAGACTTCCTATTTTATGATGTTCTAATTTACGAGTGATCATGACTTTGTTTGTCTATAACTATTTATCAATGTCATGTTTTTCAGTTAATATTTGCTTTTTTCTTTTATATTCTTCTTCGCTTATTTCACCGGATACTAATTTTTCATTCAGTATTTCAATTGGTTTTCTATCACGTCGGTAATCGTTTCTACCATTAAATGATCTCATAAAAAATACTACTATAGCGATTATAAGTAAAAAACATACAATCATCATAGGCATCATTCCCCATCCCCAATATCCATGCATCATATTAATCCCTCCTCCTAAAATTCTTGTTCAATCTATATATTTATTTATTCTTACAAATAAAATAACTTACTATACTTGCTTTACTAATTATTGAAATTTGCTACATAACTTCCTTTTTCATTACATATTTTCTTTCAAACCTATCAGCACAGTTCTGACTGCAAAAATAATATGTCCTACTATTTATTACTCGGCATATGGCATTCTTTTTAGACATATACATACCACACACAGGATCTCGTGCCATATCTACTGAATTCTCGACATATCCTGCACTGTGTTCTTCATAATCTTTCTTCATATTTTTATGATTCACATGATCGCCTCTGCAGCATCCTCCTCCTTTGGACATCATGTATATCATTACTCCAAATATTAAAAAGTAGAACCAGTTATTTGCTAAGAATTCCAAACTAAACACCTCTTTTCAATATTAAAACATGTCAAATTTTTTAATTTTTATTATTTGTATATAGTATATAGCAGAGTTATGTAGATAAAATGAAGATTTATTAACTTACCTTAAAATTTATTTACTAGGCCTTTCAGTTGTGAAAATAAGGCCGGTTAAGTCAAAGATTGAGAAAGCTTGAAATAAATACGAATGTGTAGAAAACTAAAATTGTTTATATTCATAAAGATAAAAGCTTTGGATATCTTGGATTATCTTCATAATATCTTCACAGTATTGCTTTATACTTAATTCGCAAAAGAACTAAAAGAATCATCTTTGGAGAACTATTACTTTTCATGCCTCAAATCAGAAAATAAATAAAGGTTTGGAATGTGGAAATGTTTGATGAAAATAATGAATTAATAGCATTTTTAACAGTTACAAATGCTATTATAGATTTATATGGATAAATATAGTTTCTTAAGTGAGCAGAGGTGAAAGATGGATTTTCGGACAATAATAAAACTTATGGATATTAAAACTCTTGTTGCAGGGATTGTTCCTGTAATTTTAGGTTCAGTCTATTCAAAATACGCTTTTGGAAAGTTAAATGTTGTTTACCTTATATTATTAGCAGTCGCTATGATATTAATTCAAAGTGCAACTAATATGATTAATGATTATTTTGATTATAAACGTGGTGCTGACAGTAAAGAGAAGAAAAATGAAAAAGCTCTAGTGAGTGGTGAGATTACTCTAAAACAAGTTTTAATTATTATATTTATATATGAATTTATTGCTGTTATAATTGGCATTTTTATAGCTAGCCAAACGAGCTATTATATTTTACTTGTTGCTGTTATTGGAGGTCTTATTTCGATTTTATATGCTTTTGGACCTCTACCTATTTCATATACGCCAATAGGTGAAATTGTATCTGGAGTAACTATGGGTATTGGTATAACAACAACAGTTATTTATATCCATTCAGGTATATTTAATTTAAATACAGTATTAGTAGCAGTTCCTACAGCAACTTTTATTGGCACCATATTACTATCTAATAATTTAAGTGACATAGAAGAAGATAGGAAAATTGGTAGAAAAACATTACCCATAATGATAGGAATCAAGAGTTCTGAGAGACTTTGGGTCTTTAATGTAATTATGTTACTTGTATTAACATTTATTTTATTGATAATGGGTATTTACCATATTATAGCGGTAGCAACTGTTATTTTATTATTTCCTTATAAGTCAATTCATAATTTTTTATCCTACGATAAGAGTATTTACACAAAAGGCAGAACAATGGGACTAATAGGGGAGATTGGATTAAAATATCACTTAGCAGTGATTATTGGATTATTAATATCAATCATGTTTAAGTATTATTTTTATATTTAAATTCATAATAGGTACACTCAATTATATTAAAGCTGCAGTATAAAGTTGAATTGTTAACTCTATACTGCAGTTAAATTGTATCAAATAATAGATTTTTAAGAAAGCGATTTTGCTACTTATGTTTTTCCTTTTTTTTTCAGATATAGACATCATCATCATATGGCTTAAAGGGCATAATAAAAATAAAAAGTAAGCTAGATATCTATTCCCAATATTAAAATAGTTAATAGCAATAATGCCTACTAAAGGAAGTAGACAACACACAATCATAAGTATTGAATGATAGTTTTTATGATTGTGATTAGTAATGTATATATTATTAACATCAAGATTTTTACTACTGTCATGTAAATGATTGTTGTGATTTAAGTAACGCATATTTTTTACCTCCAATAGGTAGCTTATTATTTGTATTAATAATACTAAAAATATATATAGATCTTATGGAGAAATAAAATTTAAAATAAAAATTTATAATTTAAAAAAACAATATGTGAGATATTATATAAAGCTTAACTTCATAATTTCTACATAAAAGATTAATATAATTATTATATTAAATTATTATTTGAGAGGAGTGGTAATGTGATATCTCCAAAGAAAATTCTTGTGGTAGATGATGAACAAAAAATAGTAGATGTTGTAAAAGCATATTTGGAGAAGGTGGGATATGAAGTCCATGCAGCTTATAATGGCACTGATGCAGTGAAACTATTTGAAAAGATTAATCCTGTATTAATTGTATTAGATTTAATGCTGCCAGATATATCTGGTGAAGATATATGTAAAATGTTAAGAAAAAAATCCAGGGTTCCAATAATCATGTTGACTGCTAAAGTGGATGAAAAGACTGTATTGGAAGGTTTTAATATTGGAGCTGATGATTATGTAACTAAGCCTTTTAGCCCGAAACAGCTGGTGGCTAGGGTTATGGCACACTTAAGAAGAATTGAAGAGGAGGCGGTACCACTTTCAAATATTTTATCATTCAATAATGGAGACTTAGTATTAGATGCCACTAAACATGAAGTAAAGAAAAATGGAATAACTGTGAATTTAACCTCTAGCGAGTATAATATATTAATGACACTAGTAAAATATCCTCAAAAGACTTTTACTAGAGAAGAATTAGTAAATTTAGCTCTTGAGGAAAATTTCAATGGATTTGACAGAATTATAGATACTCATATTAAAAATTTAAGGCAGAAAATTGAAGATAATTCTAGAGAACCTAAATACGTTTTAACCGTATATAAAGTTGGTTATAGGTTTGGCGGTGAATAGTATGCAAAAAAGCCTGAGAAGAAAATTGTCTTTTTCATATATGCTTGTAGCACTAATTTGTGTAGTTTTAATTAGTATACTGGCAAACTTTTTCTTAGAGAAACAATTTAAAAATTACGTTATACAAACTCACGAACATACCAGTCAGAATATAGTAAATTCTCTAGTCCAGCTGTACAGCAGCCATGGATGGAACAAAGATGTAATAGAGAGTACTGGTATAAATGCACTTGAAAATGGAATTATACTTACTGTAAAAGATTTATCAGGCAAAACAATTTGGAACGCAACATCATATAATAACGGTATGTGTCAAGCAATGCTTGATCATATGTCACAAAATATGATGAAGCTTTATCCAAATTGGAAAGGAAGCTATAAACAAGATGAGTATCCCCTAGTGAAAAATTCTGAAAAAATAGGTACTGCCATAATTGGGTATTATGGCCCTTTTTACTATAGTGATAGGGATTTGATGTTTTTAAGTACTTTAAATAAAATATTGATAAGTGTGGGAATTATTTCATTATCCTTTGCTTTAATACTGGGTGTAATTATGGCAGGAGGTTTGAGCAGGCCAATCTCACGTGTTATAGAAACTGCTGAGGAAATATCAAAAGGTGATTATAATACCAGAAGTAATGAGACCTCTAATATTATTGAAATAAATAATCTTACATCTACAATAAATAATCTTGCAGAAACACTGCAAAACCAGGAAAATTTAAGAAAAAGGCTTACTGCAGATGTATCTCATGAACTTAGAACACCTCTTACCACACTGCAAAGTCACATGGAAGCCATATTAGATGGAATATGGGAACCCACACAAGATAGAATTAACAGCTGCCATGGAGAAATAATGAGAATAAATCGTATGGTAAATGATTTGGAAAAGCTTGCTGAGTATGAGGGAGAGAATCTCATATTAAATAAATCTAGGTTTAACATAAGTGAAGTAGTTAAAAATATTATGCTTAACTTCGAAAATGAATATGCAAGTAAGGAAATTGACCTTATTTTTAATAGTAAAGATATCTTTATTTATGCTGATAAAGATAAGATAAGCCAAATAATAATAAATCTAGTTTCAAATGCTTTAAAATATACAAAACAGGGTGGTAAAGTTTTAATTCAGGTTAATAATAAAAATAAGTATCTTGAACTGATAGTTCAAGATAATGGACAGGGAATACCCAAAGAAGATCTTTCATATATTTTTGAAAGATTTTACAGGGCCGACAAATCACGAAACAGACTTACAGGGGGAGCAGGAATAGGGCTTACAATAACTAAATCTTTAGTAGAAGCACATAAAGGTGAAATAGCTGTTGAAAGTGAATTAAATAAGGGGACAACTTTTAAAGTATTCATACCTATGAAGTAATAAAAAGGTTACAATATCTCAAAATATTGTAACCTTTTTTTCATACACTTTTAGGGTGATTTCTTATTTCCGTAGTGAATTGCAGCAATACCCCCTGTAAGGGATAAATAACCAGTATCAATAAAACCAACCTGATGGAAAGCAGATTGAAGTTCAGATTTTGACATAAAGCTGTTTACTGAATCCCTAAGATAATAGTAGGCAGTTTTATCTCCTGTACCTAAATATCCTATAATGGGCAGCAGATAATTAAAATATATTGCATACATATTATTGAAAACAGGAAGTGATGAATTTGATAGTTCAAGACAAACCAATCTTCCATTTGATTTCAAAACCCTATGAATTTCAGATAAAGCTTTTAATTTATTTTTTGCGTTTCTTAAACCAAAAGCAACAGTAACACAATCAAAACTTGAATCCTTAAAGGGAAGGTCTAATATATCTCCTTTAACTAATTTGAATTTGTAATCTTCAATGGATTGATTAAGCTTGGTATTTGCCACACTAAGCATCTTCTTGTTAAAATCCAATCCAATAACTTCTGTATTTTTACCTACAGTTTTGCAGGTGTATTCTATCATTTTACCTGTTCCGCAGCATACATCTAATATCTTGTCGTTTTTATTTAGATTACATAGTCTAATGGCTTTTTTTCTCCAATAGCTGTCAATATTTAATGTTAATATAGTATTAAGCCTATCATAGTTATCTGCAATAGATGAGAAAATATTATATACATTAGTGTTATTATTCATAAGGTATCCCTTCTTTTACATAATAGGAAGTAAAACAAATATGATTAAATCCCAATTATTATAGAAACATAATAGATTTTGGAGAAGATTGTATCTTCTCCAAATAAAGATCAAATTACATACGCATTGCCATAGGCATTGAGAATAAAATTATATTTATAACTGCTAAGAATAACATTAATATTGTATAAACAGCAGAGGTACCTATTGGCTTTTTATCATCTTTACTGTTTTTTGCTATTTTATATGCAGTATAGATTGAACCTATAGTTCCTAGAAAAATCAATATATATTGAAGTGCTTGAATAGTTGGATCATCTAGTATTGCTGTAGAGGAATTAGGAATCTGCATTCCTAAAACACCCATTGCTGTGTAAATAACTGATTTACCTTCAGCAAGTAAGTGAAATAGGTTATGTGCAATATGCCCGGCCATATCTAAAGGGATAATAGCATATCCAAATTTAGTAAAATTATCTTTGACTGAAGCACCATTAAATTTTTTTGCTAATAGACTAATAAAGGCAAGTAGTAAAATCGGTATTAACATTGCTATAATGAAGGTTATAGTGAATGTTACATAATAGCTTGTTGTACCGGTGACATTTTCCAGCCATTTTAAGATGCCATTCCATATATTAAGCATGGTTATATTTTGTACAAATACAATACCCATAATTACAATTGCCAGGAAAGAAACTTCTAATTTTGGCTTTTTTACAAACCATAATTCTTTGGTTGGAACACGTGGGGTTATCCTAATTGAATTATTAGGGCAATTTTTTATACAGTGTCCGCATAAATTGCATTGAGCACTGGTGTCCATAGTTCTTGGAAACTCAAACATAGGACAACCCGGAGCTGACTTTCCTCCTTTATAGCAAGCTGCAACATTACATTTTGAACATTTTTCTGGAGTACCGCGCAGTTCAAGCATACCTGTTCTGGAATAGTTACCAGATAAACCTCCTAGAAAGCATAAATATCTGCACCATGTTCTTCTTTCAAAAAGTGCACCAGAAAGTACAACGGCTGTTGTAATCATCAAAAGAAGAACTCCAGAACCCCGGGGTGATTCTACAATACCCCAAATATGATCGCTCCAGGTAATCATAAGAAATATTCCGTCAATAATCCATATCCCATATTTTTTTAAGAATTTTGGAACAGATTTATTACCTCCAACAAGTTTCTGTACCACATCATTTAAAGTTCCAAAAGGACAAATTGTGCACCAAAACCTACCTAAAAAAAGTAAAATTATAGGTAATAGAGGCCACCATAATACCCATGTACCTGCAGTACCAAAATTGTCATGTGCTTCTGCTGGACCAGCAATGAGTTCAAATACAATAAATGCAAAGACTAATGCCACTGGCAGCTGAAATATTCCTGGATACCATTTACTTTTTATAAATTTAGCAAATGTCTGGTTATCCAACAAGTTTATATTACTTTGTTCATTTGTGGAATCATTATGTGCTATTTTTTCTTTTGCATATTTATTATAATTTGACATAGTACACCTCCCTTGGAACTATGCTCTTCTTGTTTTTTTCTTTCTTAAAGTTACAATAACAATAATAAGTACAATTGCTCCTGAAAAACCTCCAATTACAAACCAATTAGGACCGGGCTTAACAACATCAACACTAAAGGTTGTGTTTTCATCTTTTCCATTTACAGTAAACATGGTTTGTACATTCCATGTGCCTTTATCAGTAAAGTTGGCACTTCCCATATATTCACCTTTTTCACTGCTTTCTTTTAATTCGGTAGCCATTGTCTTGGAGTCTCCCATGTTCATATTCATATTCATTGATTTATCCATTTCAACTGTAACCTTTACAGCGGCATTACTTATTGGTTGATTATTTTTATCTTTTAGCATTATTGTAAAATCATTATTTCCTGTCTTTACTTTTTCACTATTAAACATAATTGAAGCATTTATACCATCAACTTGTTTATCAATTTCTTTACCTTCACTACTTGCAAATACAAGTGCTGAAAATGTTAAGCTGAAAATTAAAGTTAAAATTACACTTCTAGTTATTTTTTGATTCATTTTATAATCTCCTCTTTCATTTAATTTTATTGTTTATCCGAAGGCTACCATTGCTAACACCCCAGCTTTTTTAAATTGGAGGATAAGCACTGCTACGCCTCTGGATAAGTTCTTCCTCTAAAGGATAACGTATTCTAAGTGCTAAAGACACTAAGAATACTGTTAATAAGATTCAGATGGAGAGAAGTATTCCTCACGAGTAAACTCCATCTGAACCTAAGGAGCACTTTATGTCCAAAGGTGTTTAAAATATTTTAATTTTTGTAATTATCTCAAAGCACCTTAAGCATTACTTACTCTGGGACGCGAAAAATTTATGATGTAGTTTACTAGATTTATTAAGGTTTTTTTATAAAAAGAGTTTTTAAATGCTTCAATTGAATCTAGTGAATTTTTAGCAAAATTATGTGCATCCTCAAGAGTTATATTTAGAGCAGTATCCTGGTCCCCATCTATATAATCATCTACTATTTGATAGGCCATACCTAGGTTGAAACCATAGTTTTCTAGTGATGCAGCTTCTTCACCTGAGGCTCCAGCTAAAGCAGCCCCCAGCTTGCAGCATATTGCCATGAATAATGCTGTTTTACCTTTAATTATTTCTAAATATACTTCCTTTGTAGAAGTAGTATTTTTTGCTTGCAGAATTTCTGCAGAACACATATTTTCTGCTAATTTAACTATTTCTCTTCCATACTCTTTTGGCAATGAATTAGTAACAATAGAGAAGGCATGTGAGTAAATAACATCACCGGCTAGTACTGCTATTTTCCTTCCATATACTTTATTTAAAGTTTTTTGTCCACGCCGCAGGAAGTCATCATCAATTATGTCATCGTGAATTAAACTTGCACTGTGAATTAATTCAAGAGCAACAGATAATTGAATTAATTGATGATAAGTCTCCAGTGGTAATTGTTCGTTAATTATTTTTGAGGATAATAGTACTAAAGTAGGACGTAGCCGTTTGCCTGGAATTTTAAAAAAATGATTTAAAATCTCTTGTAATGAATCTGTTTTAAAGTTCTTATATATATTTTCTAATTCCTGCTCTACAGAGGATATTTCTCTACTTATAGGGATATACATTTCCTGAAATTTCAATTGCAATTTCACCACCTTTTTTATTTAAAATATTTAATAATTACTAGCTTTAATTAAGGTTTTAATAATAGACTATATCAATGTGTATATAATATAAATTTGATGTGAAGATGGTATGAAGATTTGAGAAAAATTAAAAAAAGTACTTTTGTTATACAATATGTATTTTTGAAAAACTCTTAAATACTTTTTAGTTCTGCAGTTTAAAAGTCTTTATGTGAAGTTTCTGTACCCCACCTGTGAAAACAATATTCAATTATAATTTTCACACTTAATAAGGTATAGATATTAGGTATACTGATAGCTTAAAGACATTTTCTGTAACTTTATAATAATTACTTGATATTGTTTTATCAAATTAGATTTTTACTTTGCAAAACTAGACAAGTCCTTGCTTCTTAATTTTTTCTGGTTTTTTAAAATTTTATTTGAATCTTCATACCATCTTCACATCAAATTTATATTATATACCCGTAAGACAGGAAATATTGAATAAATATCAAGTAAAAATATATAACTTGATTTAAATTATAAAATAAGGAGCTGATGATTCTTGCATATTTTAGTTTGTGTGAAACAAGTGCCTGATACTACAGAAATTAAAATAGATCCTAAAACCAATACCCTAGATAGATCTAGTGCACCTACTATTATTAATCCATATGATGCTCATGCTGTTGAAGAAGCAGTTAGAATTAAAAATAAATTTGGAGGTAAAGTTTCAATTATATCCATGGGTCCACCACAGGCACAGGAAGTGATTAAAAAATGTATAGAGATGGGGGCAGATGAAGGATACCTTCTTTCAGATCGTTCATTTGCAGGTTCAGATACATTGTCTACTAGTTATATACTTGCAACGGGGATAAAAAGAATAATGGATATAGAAAAAATTGACATAGTATTTTGTGGTAAACAAGCTATAGATGGTGATACTGCCCAGGTTGGTCCTGGAATTGCCAGCCGCTTAGGAATACCTCAGTTAACTTATGTTGAGAAGATAGAATCTTTAAATATCAATAAAAACAATATTGTAATATATAGAAAAATTGATAATGGATATGAGGTTGTTCAATCTGAAATGCCATGCTTGATTACTATTGAAAAAAATATTAATCAGTTAAGTTTTTCACCATTACCAAATATGATTAGAGCAGCATGCTATAAATCAAAAATTTGGGGGATTGGTTATCTTAAGGCTGATTTGACTCAATTGGGACTTAAGGGATCTCCAACTTCAGTTCGCCGCATATTCCCTCCACCTCAAAGAGCAGGTGGTGAGCTGCTCCATGGAAGTACAGAGGAAGTAGTAAAAATACTGGTAGATAAATTAAAGGAGGAAATAATTAAATGTCAGTTATAATTGCAGATTTTTGTATAGGTTGCGGATCCTGTATTCCAAATTGCTCAAATAATGCTTTGGAAATTGATTCTCAGGGCAAATTAGCAGTTAACAAAGAAAAATGCAATGAATGCGGAAATTGTGTTTCTGTATGTCCGGTGTCTGCACTAAGTATATTAGGTAATAAAAAGAGTGTACAAAAAACAATACACATTGATAATGAAAAAGATAAGATATTTTTAAATAGAAATACTAAATTTGATAAATACAACGGGGGCGTATGGGTTTTCGCCGAACAGCTTGAGGGTAAGCTTGCTTCTGTTACCCTTGAACTTATAGGTGAGGCAAAAAAGCTTGCTTCAAAATTGAATGTGCAAGTATCGGCTATTCTGCTGGGAGATAAGATTGAATCCATATCAGGGACACTTTTTGAGTATGGAGCTGATAAAGTGTATCTTATAGATGATTCAGTGTTTCATTTTTACAGGGCAGAAACCTACTACAAAGCTTTTGGTTATCTGATAGAAAAATATAAACCAGAAATATTACTAATGGGGGCAACTACTACAGGCAGGGATTTAGCTGGTGCTGTAGCCACTCATTTGAGGACAGGACTGACAGCAGATTGCACTGCACTGGATATTGATTTACAAAAAGGGGTACTTCTTGCTAGCCGTCCTGCTTTTGGAGGCAATATTATGGCAACAATAGTATGTGAAAATCATCGACCAGAAATGGCTACTGTACGTCCAAGAGTTATGAAAATGCTTGATCCAGATCCGGGTAGGGAAGGTATCCTTGTAAAAGAGACATTTAAAATTAAAGAGGAGTTGCTTAAGACTAAAGTTCTTAGAATTATTAAAGAACAGGCAGAAGATATGAAACTGGAGGATGCTAAAATCATTATAAGCGGTGGCCGGGGAATGCAAAATGAACAAGGGTTTCGACTGTTAAAGAAACTTGCAAAGGTATGTGGAGGTGTGGTAGCAGGAAGTCGTGGGGCTGTAGAGAAGGGGCTGATAGACTATAAATATCAGGTTGGACAGACTGGGCAGACTGTGGCTCCCAAATTATATTTTGCAGTAGGGATTTCAGGTGCAATTCAGCATATTGTTGGAATTCAGGGAGCTGAAACTATAATTGCTATAAATACAGATCCTGATTGTGCTATGATGAAGCTTGCCACATACAGCGTTTTAGGGGATGCATTTGAAATATTACCTAAATTAATTCAAGAGTTTAAGCAAGCATTACCTGATAACGTAAGTATAAAGGGAGGTGGCCATATTGTCTGAAAAATTTGATGCTATTGTTGTAGGAGCAGGTGTTGCAGGACTTTCAGCAGCTTATGTAATGGCTAAAGCAGGACTTAAAGTTATAGTTATTGAAAAGGGAAAGTACCCTGGAGCAAAGAATGTAATGGGCGGAGTATTATATCGTCACATGATGGATGAAATTATTCCTGATTTTTGGAAAGAAGCTCCACTAGAAAGGCCTATTGTTGAACAGCGCTTCTGGTTGATGGATGGCAACTCTGCAGTACAAACTGGTTACAGAGATATGGAATGGTCTAAACCTCCCTATAATAATTTTACGGTTTTTAGAGGAAAATTTGATCAGTGGTTTGCAAAAAAATGTATTGAAGCTGGGGCGCTTATTATCAATGAAACTGTTGTAAAAGAATGTATAGTGGAAAGTAATAGGGTAGTTGGTGTTTTCACTGACAGACCTGATGGAAAAATTTATGCTGATGTAGTGGTTCTTGCAGATGGAGTAAATTCACTGCTTTCTAAAAGCCTTGGATTTCATGGCGAGTGGAGAAAGGATGAAGTAGCTCTTGCGGTTATGGAAGAATTAAAAATACCTTCACAGAAAATTGAAGAACGTTTTAATCTTAATAAGGGTATGGGAGCGACTATAGAAATATTTGGTGATGGTACGTTAGGAATGGTAGGTACAGCTTTTATATATACTAATAAAGAACATATATCAATTGGCTGTGGTGCCTTGCTTTCCCAGATGGCTAATGAACAAGTAAAGCCCTATGAGCTGCTTGAATATATAAAACATCATCCAATGATAAAGCCTTTAATTGACGGGGGTGAGTCCTGCGAGTACTATGCACATTTAATTCCGGAAGGTGGATATAAAAGTATACCTAAATTAGTAGGAGATGGTGTCATACTGGTAGGTGATGCTGCCCAGTTTGTAAATGGTATTCATAGAGAAGGTTCAAATCTTGGAATGACATCCGGACGCTTTGCTGCAGAAACTATAATACGTGCAAAGGAACTGGATCAATTTAGTGAACGTACACTTTCTTATTATCAAAAGTTAATTAAAGATAGTTTTATTATGAAAGATTTAAAAAAGTACAAAAATGCTTCTCATGTGCTTGAAGAAAATCCACATTTTTTTAATCATTATATACCTGCAGCTAATAAAGCAATGAGTGAGATGTTTACAGTAGATGGAGTATCTAAAAAAGATAAACAAAAACTCATTATTAAACAGATGACTAAAGGAAGTTCATTATGGGGATTAGCTAAAGATGGATTTAAACTATTTAGGGCGGTGAAATAATGAGTGATATTAAAAATAAAATAAATATTGATGATAAATTGTTCTTAAATACCTATAATGTTGATACTACATCACACCTTGCCATTAGGGACCCTAAGATATGTGAAAATTGCAGGGAGAAAATCTGCACCAATATATGTCCAGCTCATGTTTACCAGTGGAAAGATGGACATATTATTGTCAGTTATGAGGGGTGTCTTGAATGTGGAGCATGTCGTATTTGCTGCAATCATGGTAATATCGACTGGAGGTATCCACGGGGAGGTTTTGGTATACAGTTTCGAATGGCATAGTATATTGAATTTTAAAAGGTTTTGGTAAATTTTATTTGCTGAGACCTTTTAGTATTACACTTGTATCTACATAAAATCCTTATAGGGTACTTTATTATACATCTTACCAAGATTGACCACAACGAGATTTAGAAGATGGAAAAATATAAAAAATAATTAAAGTAATAATACAATAATTAATCAAACAAAGATTTATCTAAAAGGAATGAAATTATAAATGAGATAAATACACTTACTGAAGAAGATATGAAAATATCGCGAGAATTCAAAGATGATAATCCAATTCAAAAGAAGTTAATCAGGTTTTGAATTTTGCTATTGCTTTAGGTAATGGGGACTTAACAAAAAGAATAGATATTAAAATCAAGGATGGGATAGGCAAATTATCGTTAGCCCTGAATAAAGCAGTTGAAAATACAAGAAATTTGATAGCTGCAATAACTTTGGGTTCCCAAAATATAGATCATTGAAGTAAAGAATTGTCAGCTACCATTAAAGAGATATCAACAGAAATGCAAAATATTGATATCGCTACAAAAGAGATATATTCTGGAACAGAAAATTTAAGTACAACAACGGAAGAAGTCAATGCCTCAATTGAAGAAATTACTTCTAATACAACGGAGCTTTCAATTAAAGCGAAAGACGGAGATTTAGCATCAAAAGAAATACAGGAACGAGCAGCTAAAATAAAAGAACAGGGGTTAAGGACAATTGACATGTCTAAAAAAATATATAAAGAAAAACAAAGTAATATTATTAAGGCCATTGAAAAAGGAAAAATTGTTGAAGAAGTAAAAGTTATGGCGGACTCTATTACTAATATTGCATCACAGACTAATCTATTAGCCTTAAATGCGGCTATCGAATCAGCAAGAGCTGGTGAAATGGGACGAGGTTTTGCCGTAGTTGCTGAAGAAATACGTAAACTTGCTAAACAATCTACAGGAAATGTATCAAATATTCAGAATGTAATAGTACAAGTAAATGAAGCCTTTAATAATCTTTCGAATAATACACAAGATATATTAACTTTTATAGATAACAATGCAAATCCTGATTATGAATTGTTTTTGGAAACAGCATTAAAGTGCGAAAAGGATGCAGTATTTATAAAAGCAATGTCAGAAGAAATTGCAAAGAGTACAAATGAAATTTTATTTACTATACAACAAGCTAGTTTTGCAGTAGAAAATATTTCCGAAACAGCACAATTATCCGCATCAAATTCTGATGGAATATTAAATAGTGTAAACGACACAACCATGGCAATAAAAGAAATTTTAATATCATCACAAAAACAATTTGGGTTATCAGATGAACTGAACACTCTAGTAAATAAATTTAAAATATAAACTATTTCATGTTTAACATAAAAAATAAATTATACCTATCTAATAATAGGTGTTATAAGGGGGATGATTTTTTGATACAAAAAATTACGATTACTACTTTTATTGTTATTATTGTAGAATTAGTAGCATACTTTGTTCATAAAAGTAAAAAAGATTCGAAAGCAAAAGAAAGTAATAGTATGTTTGACAATTGTGGTAATAGTTGTTCATCTAACTGCTCATCTAAATTAAAAAAATAATGAAGCTGGTTGATGTTGAATATAATCTTGCAATTATAATCGGCCTATACAGACAGTGATTTTAAGATAAAAATATTATTGCGAAGACCATTAGTTATAATAAAATCAAATATATTATTATAAATGAGGTAGTATATGAAAAAAGGAGATAAAATTGTTGTTATATTTATAAGCATAGTAATTGTTATAAGTACAGTGGGAGCTTTTATATATAAAGAGTATGAAAAAGGTCTTAATAAAATAGCAGTTATAAAAGAAAATGGTAAAATAACAAAAACTATCGATTTAAATAAAGTTAAAAGTACCTATACATTTACAGTGAAATATGACAAGTTACATTTCAATAAAATTGAGGTACAAAAAGGCAGAATTCGTATCTCTGATTCAGATAGTCCCAGAAAAATAGGTATGAAAATGGGATGGATATCAGAACCGGGGCAAAATGTAATATGTGTTCCATATAAACTCATAGTGGAAATAGAAGGCAAGGATCCAAGACTTAAAGTGAGAAGAAAAGTCTAGCATTGGATAAACTTAAAAACATTCCATTTTCATAAACTCAAAATAAAACATAAGTTTTATAGAAGTATAACAAATTATTGAGTATTAATGAAGAACTGGATGTGGGAAATCCACAAGTCCGGTTCTGTAATAATTTATTAAGAATACAAATTAAAGTCATATTCATAGCCTTTTATTTGGCTAATTTACTATAGAGTTTTCTAAGATTGGTATTAACAAATGTTAACTAATTTAGATGCCAATTTGCAGACTTGATTAATTAGTTTTTATGATAATTTCCATCTATCTAACTCCTATTTTACTAAGTTTAGATAGGTTTTATAATGTTTCTAATAGAATTACCTACTGATTTACGAATATATTCATGTTGATTGCTTTTTAATTCTGTAAAATTCAATGTTGAACTAATATTTTTAACTTATTTATTTTTTTTATTTCACCATGTATAAAAGTTAACGTTATTACGGCAGTAAGAAGGTCAGATATAGGAACAGATGCAAAAATGCCAGAAACTTTAAAAAATATTGGAAGTAATAGCATTAAGGGAATTAAAAATAGAAATTGTTTCAGCACTGATAAAAATAATGCTGGCTTAGGTTTACCGATATATTGAAAAAAACTTGCGCCAATTACTTGAACCCCTACTAAAGGACTCATCAATAATATTATTCTTAAAATATGAACTGTTAGCAGTATTAGAGCGGTATCAGGTGTAAAAACACTTACAATTTTATTTGTAAAACTGATAATTATAACTAAAAATGTTAATGAAATAGCAACTGATGTTAAAATGCCAAGTTTTAAACTTTGTTTTACTCTGTCAAATTTTTTAGCACCATAATTAAATCCGATAATTGGTTGTAGGGCCTGTCTAATTCCGTACATAGGAATGGTAATAAACGCAAATACACGATTAAATATACCGATTCCTGAAAAATAAAGGTCAGAACCTCCATAAATCCGCAATGAATTATTTAATACTATTCCATAGATTCCATAGGCAAGTTGAGTCATAAAGGTTGATAACCCTAAGGAGAGTGCTTCTTTCAATAACTTTATATTAATTGTCAAATTTTTAGCTTTTATTCCTAAGGTCTTTTTATTTAATCCTATGTATATAAATAAAAATATAAAGCATATTATTTGGGAAATGTCTGTAGCAATAGCAGCTCCTTTTATCCCATATTTAAGTTTTGTAACAAACACATAGTCTAGTGGAATATTAATTATTGGTCCTATTATCATACTTATCATTGCAATGTTAGCATGTCCTTCTGATTGAATAATACTATTACAAACAATACTAAAAACATAAAAAATACTGCAATATAGGGTAATCTTAAAAAATATTACGGCATAAGGCATTATAGTTTCAGGTGAACCAAAAATATGTAATATAGGGTTAATAAAACTTATTCCTATAATCATTATTAAACTTCCTAATAAAATAGATGATGTTAGTGCAGTACCAATAGCCGTTTCTGCCCTTACTCTATTTCGTTCCCCAAGGCTTCTAGAAGTTATAGAAGCAATTCCGATTCCGATTGCTTGAGCAAGAGCCAGTATTATTTGTTGGACTGGAAAAACTATAGATAAAGCTGCAATTCCTAAGTCACCATTAGCTTGATTTCCTACGAAAATTGCATCTATGAGATTATACAATACATTGGCTAAAAATACACTTATAGCAGGGAGAGAATACTTAAAAAGTAATATTCTAATATTACCTTCTAAAATAAGATTTTCTAGTTCATTCATATTATCACCTCTAAAAAAAAGTTAATAATTTCAAAAGTAACCATAATTATATTGTATGCTTAATAAAATACGATTTCAATAATTATTTACATAAGGGTTATGTCACTTCATATTAGTATTAATATTCTACGGTAAATGTTATTCTTAGCTATAAATTTTATAAGGAGCTAAATAATTACTAGATATTTTAATGACATGCTTATTGTAGTATTCACTTTATAAAATATAGGTTTTATATAAATTATAATTTTTATAGCTCTCAGTATAGTTGTCCAGCGCTTTTAATTTATAGGATACTTATTTCTATGGAAAATATTAATATCAATTGCTATTATTATAGTATCAATATTTATATACAGATCATTTTGCAGATATATATGTCCATTAGGAGCATTTTACTCGTTACTTAATAAAGTAAGTTTTTATAAATGTGAAGTAGACAAAAATAAATGTACAAATTGCGGCGCTTGTGTACATAAATGCAAAATCATATGTCAGATTAGTATGGGAAATAGATTAAAGCCTATATTAATAAAACCTTAAGGTTTTCATAAGAAAATTATGATGATATAAATTTTTGTTTTGCAGTACTATAATAATAATGAGTGTTTAATCAGGAAGAAGGTATAGAACTTAAGAGGTGGTAAGTTCGGAAGAATTGTTTCATGAGGTATGGGGGGGTGGCTATAAAATTGAAAAGTAAGAGAAATAAACGAAGGAATGATTATTCGAAATTAAAAAGGAAAGTATTTTTTCAAATGCTTCTGATTACAGTTGCCGCCGCTGTGACTGTTTATCTATTGCGCCATATCCTGCGTGGACAGATCGGAGATCGTATCGTTCGATATTTAGTCAACGCTTTTCATTTTAAAAATTCGGACGCACAGGAAATCTATCAGTTGGTGATTCGCAACAATATGGAAATGATCCTTTTTGTTGTAATCCTAATATTTTTATTAGTTATCCTTTTTCGATTTTCTGTTTCTTGGTCCACAAAATATTTTGATGAAGTCAGTGATGGAATGGATAGACTTGCTGAGGAATCCGATGATGAAATTACATTATCACCGGAATTGGATTTTATGGAAAATAAGCTTAATCAGTTAAAAAACAACTTGGAAAAGCAAAAAAAAGCTGCTCTTGATGCCGAGCAGCGCAAAAATGATTTGGTGGTTTACCTGGCTCATGATATAAAGACACCTCTGACCTCTGTTATAGGATACTTAAGTCTTCTGGATGAAGCTCCGGATATGCCTCCTGAACAGAAGGCAAAATATGTCGGTATTACTTTGGAAAAAGCTTATCGATTAGAGCAGCTTATAGATGAGTTTTTTGAGATCACAAGATTTAATCTTCAAACTATTGTTTTGAATAAAGAAAAAATCAATTTACCGTTCATGCTCCAGCAGATGGC
Source organism: Candidatus Clostridium eludens (assembly GCF_045310515.1). NCBI lineage: Bacteria > Bacillati > Bacillota > Clostridia > Eubacteriales > Clostridiaceae > Clostridium > Candidatus Clostridium eludens. The sequence continues at coordinate 28,211 of NZ_JBJHZX010000042.1, forward strand.
AGATGAATTCTATCCAATGCTGACTCCACAGGAAAAGCAGGTGTCCGTCAATGTGCCTGACGGGCTCACTCTGTGGGGAGATGCAGACAAACTGGCCCGTGTATTCAATAACATTCTAAAAAATGCGATAGCCTATAGTTATGAAAACAGCATTATTGACATTTCTGCTAAACAGCAGGACAAAAATATTGTTATAACTTTTACGAATCAAGGTAATCCTATCCCACGAGAAAAACTGGAAACGATATTTGAGAAATTTTTTCGGCTGGACACATCCCGTTCTACCAATACAGGCGGTGCCGGGCTTGGACTGGCTATTGCCAAAGAAATCGTAAACGCGCATGGAGGCAATATTTTCGTGCAAAGTAATACAGAAAAGACAGTTTTTACTGTCGTGCTTCCACAAAAGCAAGAAAAGAACAAGTTATCTGCTTAAGTCAGATAGCTTGTTCTTTTGTAAATCAATTAAATAAGATAGTACACAAAGATATATACGATTACGATATGTTCAATTGACAGTTTATAGCCAGTCTTTTTGATTTGAGAGGTCAGTAGTATATGGTATGGAATCAAGAATGGCAAAGTACTAATGAACCATGCAATCCACAATATAATAAACATTAAAATCTTAAATTTTGAAAATGCCACCGGGCTTCAGAATGAAAACCATTATACAACGGGTTCGAAGCCGGCTGATTTTCACATCTTTTTCAAGTTATAAATTGTAAAAATGTACTTGGGCTGTCTATGAAAGTATTGCATTTCATATGACAGTCCTTTATATTAGTATGGGAAATAGATTAAAGTCTATATTAATAAAACCTTAAGGTTTTCATAAGAAAATTATTATAATATAAATTTTTGTTTTGCAGTACTATAATAATAATGAGTGTTTAATCAGGAAGAAGGGATAGAACTTATGAGTATCAATATTTTGGTTGTAGACGATGAGCAGTCCATAGCGGACCTAATTGAAGTTTATTTAAAAAATGAAGGTTTTACAATATACAAATTTTATAACGGTCAAGATGCGTTCCGGTGTGTTGAGTCGGAACAATTAGAGCTTGCGATACTTGATGTCATGCTGCCGGATGTTGATGGCTTTACCCTCTGCCAGAAAATTAGGGAGAATCATAATTTCCCTGTTATCATGCTGACTGCTAAAGAAGAAGAAATTGATAAAATTACCGGATTGACACTAGGTGCAGATGATTACATAACAAAACCGTTTCGACCTTTGGAGCTTGTTGCCCGTGTCAAGGCGCAGCTCCGGAGATTTACCAAATATAATTCTGCGAAGCCAAACCAGGAAGAACACTTGATTGCCTTTTCCGGCTTGGTATTGGACATGGATACCCATGAATGTACGCTGAATGAAAAAAAGCTATCTCTCACTCCTACAGAGTTTTCAATTCTTTGGGTCCTTTGCTCCAATCGCGGACGGGTGGTAAGTTCAGAAGAATTGTTTCATGAGGTATGGGGAGATAAGTATTTCACTAACAGTAATAATACTGTAATGGTTCATATCCGACATCTAAGAGAAAAAATGTACGACAGCGCGGAACATCCTAAATATATCAAAACGGTATGGGGGGTTGGCTATAAAATTGAAAAGTAAGGGAGATAAAAGAAGGAATGACTATACAAAATTAAAAAGGAAAGTATTTTTTCAAATGTTCCTTATTATTTTTGCAACGGCTGCAACTGTTATCCTCCTGCGTTTTGTAATTCAAAAAAACTTCAGTGTTGGAGATAGTATTGTACAATTTTTAAAGAATACGCATTATTTGCGTGACAGAGAGGCTGTAATGATTGTTCATCTTCTATTTCTTAATAATATAGAAGCTATCACACTTATTGTGATTCTCATACTCTTAGTTATTTTGCTTAAATTTTCAGTTTCTTGGTTTACTAAATATTTCGATGAAATAAGTGCTGGAATGGATAAACTTGCAGAGGAATCCGATGATGAAATTATATTATCACCGGAATTGGATTTTATGGAAAATAAGATTAATCAGATAAAAAACAACTTAGAAAAACAAAAGAAAGCTGCTCATGATGCCGAGCAGCGCAAAAATGATTTGGTAGTTTACTTGGCTCATGATATAAAGACACCTCTGACCTCCGTTATAGGATACTTAAGTCTTCTGGATGAAGCTCATGATATGCCTTCTGAACAGAAGGCAAAATATGTCGGTATTACCTTGGAAAAAGCTTATCGATTAGAGCAGCTTATAAATGAGTTTTTTGAGATCACAAGATTTAATCTTCAAACTATTGTTTTGAATAAAGAAAAAATCAATTTACTGTTCATGCTTCAGCAGATGGCAGATGAATTCTATCCAATGCTGGCTCCACAGGAAAATCAGGTGTCGGTCAATGTGCCTGACGGACTCACTCTGTGGGGAGATGCAGACAAACTGGCCCGTGTGTTTAATAACATTCTCAAAAATGCGATAGCCTATAGTTATGAAAACAGCATTATTGACATTTCTGCTAAGCAGCAGAATAAAAATATTGTTATAACTTTTACTAATCAAGGAAATCCAATCCCCCAGGAAAAGCTTGAGACTATTTTTGAAAAATTTTACCGATTAGATACTGCACGTTCTACAAGCACCGGTGGAGCAGGGCTGGGTTTGGCAATCGCACAAGAAATTGTCACGGCTCACAATGGAACAATCTCTGTGGAAAGCAACCCAGAGAATACTACATTTACAATAAAGTTTGCGTCATAAGAAAATCTTAAGAAGTTCATAAGATGGAATTCCAACATAGCTCTTTTTTCTGTGGTTAAATAATATCAGTACAGAATAAGGAGCTGTTTTATTATGGTACGAAAAGTAGAAAAGAAAAACTCAGGAATACGCATATTTGTAACATTTCTATTGATGGCTATCATTGCCGCTAGTGTCTATAAATCTATCATTACCTCAGAAAACCAACATATATTTAAGATAGAACCGGATTCAACTATCTCCATATCTCCCGATAAGCTGAACAGCCCCAATGTGATTCTGATCCGTTTAAAAGATCATGCTATCCTAATGCAAAAAAATAGCGAAGAAAAAATCTATCCTGCTTCTTTGACTAAAATTATGACAGCCATTGTTGCAATAGAAAATTTACCTAATCTGAAGGAAGAAATAAGACTTACCAATTCTACATTTCAGGGGCTGTACGAAGCAGATGCATCAATGACAGGTTTTCAGCTTGGTGAGAAGGTAAGTGCTATTGACCTTTTATATGGAGCACTGCTTCCAAGCGGTGCAGAGTCTTGTATTGGGCTTGCAGATCAAATTGGGGGTTCGGAGCAGGGATTTGTAAAGATGATGAATCAAAAGGCGGCAGAGCTTGGTATGGATAACACTCATTTTGAAAATGTGACAGGGCTTCATGATGAAAACCATTACACAACAGTCAAGGATCTGGCTATTCTTCTAAGCTATGCATTGCAAAATGATACTTTCAGGGAGATCTTTACTTCATCCCATCATTCCACACAACCTACGAATAAGCACCCTGGCGGGATAACCTTTTATAGCACCATGTTTGAAGAACTCAACAATCAAAATATTATTGATGGGGAAATTTTAGGAGGAAAAACTGGATATACCGATGAGGCTGGTCTATGTCTTGCGAGTCTCGCCAAAGTGGGTAGACAAGAATATATTCTGATTTCAGCTGGGGCGAAAGGGGATCACCATTCGGAACAGTATAATATTACCGATGCATTGGCTGTATACAACAGTATAGGAAAATAATAAATTCTTCTTAAAGATGGATTTGGAATTGAAAATATACTTAATATTGTATTATTTATGCCTTTTGCTTTTTTAGATAAGCAGAGGGACAAAAAACAGTGTTAATATATGTGAATATTAACGCTGTTTTTATATTATTATTTTTTTACATGATTTATTGGCATTTGACAATAACAATAAATAGTGCTATTATAATACTGGCAAATGCCAATATTATAATAGGAGATGATTTTATGGCAGAGTGTAATTCATGTCCATCAAATGATGGGTGCAGCAAAGATAAAGAAAGTTGTATGGTTAAAAACAATCCCTATAATAAGGTGAAAAAAATTATTGGCGTTATGAGTGGCAAAGGTGGAGTAGGAAAATCATCAATTTCTGTCCTTATAGCTAAACAGTTAAAAAAACTAGGATACAGTGTAGGAATTTTGGATGCAGATGTAACAGGTCCAAGTGTTCCAAACTTAATGGGATTAAAAGGTAAAAAGGCTGAAACCACGGAAGAATTTATATTACCTGTGGATACGCAAGATGGAATAAAAGCCATATCATTAAACTTACTTTTAGAAGATGAAAACCAACCGGTTATATGGAGAGGCTCTATAATATCTGGAGCAGTAAAACAATTTTGGACAGATGTAATATGGGGGGAACTTGATTATTTGGTAATTGATATG
>NZ_JBJHZX010000043.1:0-30878 GCF_045310515.1 Candidatus Clostridium eludens
TATTTTTTCTTCTTCCTTCATAGTCTACCTCCCATTAAAAACGATAGATTTAATTCGCAGAATACAAATGATTTTTATGTCGTATCTTTTTACTCTTGTGACGTAAGTCGTGAATATTCCGTCTTGAATGCCGACTGAATCAATTAATGTCAAGGATTAAAAATTTTTTTCTGTAGTCCTATGTAAACTGAGAAAATCAGCACAAATAACAAAAAATTAGAAACAAGTCAAAGAAAAGAACCTAAAACCTTTTGTTTTGATAAAGGTTCCTATTCCTTCCAATTCTCTAAGTATAGATATGCAATGGGACCTATTAAACTACAAAACATAATTATAAATATCCAAAGCTGTTTTAATAAGTAGTTAGTGAAATCTTGCTTAAAAAGCTTTGATAAGCAAAAAATCATAAATTTTAATAGTATAAAGACTACTACTAAATCAACTAAAAGTAATGATAATCCCTCCAATTTAGACAATGAAAAAAATAAACAATTTTTTCGCGATAAAGTTTTAATTGTAGCTATTTATTATGTTGTGTCCAAATTTATTATTTCGCATATATTTATATTAGCATACTTTATAGTAATTGCACTAAAAACAGAAGAAAAGAAAAAGGTGAGGAGGTGATACAATGCCTACTACAATTATTAGTCCTACCGCGGATGCGTATATATCGTTGCTAAATCCTAATACAAACTTTGGTTTTTCAAGTCTTTTGTTTACAGGAAGATTTGTTCAACCTAACGACGTATTCAGAAGTTTATTAAAGTTTAATTTATCAGGAGTTGTTCCTCCTGGAAACACTGTAATAAGTGCTTTTTTAAATTTACTTGTTTATAGAAAAGATCAACCAGATGCAAGTTTATCCCCACAACCTGTTGATGTATTTACAAACGTAAGTGACTTTTCCGAAGACACAGTTACTTGGAATACTGCACCTGCAATAAATCCAACGATTTATTCTATAAATGTTACAGATACAGATGTTGGTAATTATATAAGTATTGATATAACTAATTTAGTAATAGATTGGCTTAATAATGTAATACCGAATAATGGTATCACATTAGTTGGTATAGAAAATGTAATTGACACTATGATAGGTTATCTTTCTAAAGAATGGGCTTTTACAACACAAAGGCCATTCCTCAGTATAGAATTTATTCCTTCTGGTGCTTCTGGAGCCACAGGCGCAACCGGAGCTACTGGACCTACTGGACCTACTGGACCGCTCCCCGAAATAACCATTGTTCCTTTGGTTAATAGGTATTATTATATTGCAGAATCTGATTTGTCTTCACCAGACCCAATAAATATCTCTGCTAATTTATTCAAAAACGATTCGGGAGATTTCACCAACCTTTTTTTGGGTCTCGGCCCGAATAGTTATAATAATTTATTCATAAATGGAATATTACAAATAGACGAAGTATACAGTGTAAGTTTGAATACATTGACTTTGAACACTGAAAGTACCACTATCTATAAGGGTACGCCGATAACCTTAGAAATCATTCAGTTCTCGGCTTTGGTCTCTTAACAGTGATGTAGCAAATTTACCTTTTAACTGTTGAGTAATCTTGTTCAGTTTGAGCCACCTGTCCGGTCAAAGTGAGCCACCCTTCCGGATAAAGTGAGCCATTAGCATATACTTGTCAATAATGTATTTATGCATCAGTTTTCTGATGTAAATAACGTGAGTTCGATAAAAAAAGCTTACTAATATGTATAAATATTCCTAGGCAAAAAAACAAAAGAAGTGTACTTGCATTCTAATACAAAATGAAACATTTTAGGTAACAATTGCTGCAACAATTGCAAGAGTTAATAGTTTAATTTTAATGATGGTTTCTAGAGTTAGTCCATCTATACTTTTTCTTAAATCTGTGCTTCCACAAGCTAAGTATACAGTATCAACCTTATCAATATTTAACATGATTTTAAGAGTTCCTTAAATACTACTGATAATAAAGTGGCATTTTCCCAAGGAATATAGATACTAGCTCTACCGAGCTCAATTTTAATGCTGTTGTTTTCTCCATCATTATTTTTTTCTTTTTGAAGTTGTGAAATTTCAGGCTTAATCTTTATTGCATGAAATGTTGTTTTGATTTCCTTGTTAAATTTTTTTCTATAGTAATAGAATTGACTTTTGCTTATATTATTTTCTTTGCAGTAATCAGTGACAGTTCTCTGGTAAAAAGAAAACTTTTCTAAAAGTTCTTTCCAAGTCTCTTCATTAGAGTTCATTTCCATTACAGATTTCCTACCTTATTCTTCATATCTGTAATCTTAACAAAATAAATTTTTTAGAAAAAGTCGTCAATTCTTTTACGGTTACGTTGCATCTATAAAATCATCCTTTAGTTTTTCAGAAATATCTGAGCTCACAACTGATTTTGATAATATTATCCCTATAATTATATAAACTAGATTTTTCAATCTTTTACTTGTTATGAGTAAAATTTCGTATAGTATTTTTTCTAATTTTCTTGTAATATGATGTTGAGCATTCAACATAGTCATGTTATCCTTTTTTATAAGTTTATTTTTGTTGATTCAACTTATATTTTAGGACTTGGCTATGTTTCTTTCTATACTCGTTTATTGGTAATTTAACCTTTGGCTAACATGCCCTTTTCACTGTCCAGAGGTCAGGGTAAAACATATATGGCTTGTGCCTTTGGCATGGAAGCCTGCAAGCAGTACTATACTACAAAGTACGTAAGACTTCCTGACCTTCTGATTGACCTTGAAATGGCAAGGAATGAAGGTACATACAAAAAGGTCATGGCGAAGTATGCTAATCCATTACTGCTGATTATTGATGAGTGGCTACTTTTAAAACCTAATGAAAATGAACGCAAGGACATTTTCGAATTACTCCATCGCCGCAGAAAGAAATCCTCTACTCTTTTCTGTTCTCAATACAAAGCAGACGGTTGGTATGAACAGCTTGGCGGTAACGATGGTCCACTGGCAGATGCCATACTGGATCGTATTGTTCATGATGCATACAAAATCAATATCGAAAGCATTAATCCAACCAAGGACATTTCAATGCGTGTGGTATACGGATTAGACAAAAAACTTAGTGAATAACTAACAACTAAAGGGTGGCTCAGTAGTTCCGGACAGGTGGTGGCTCACGCCACACCGGAACTGCGGCTCTACCGCACCAGAATATTCACCTGTCACCAATTCTTAACTAACTGAATATATTACTAGTGAAAGGGGGGGGAGAAAAATGGCAATCGTAACAACGTTTATAAACAGCAAAAGATTTTCTTCAACAATTGGTTCCGGGACAGGAACGGGAGCAACATTTGCAATTGCCGCTACAGCTACTACAGACGATACTGGTGCTGCAGCTACAGCATTTCCGAGCTCATTCCGTTACTACAATTTATATATTAACGGAATACTGCAAACAGCTGATACGTCCTCCACTACCACAACAGCGATAACTATTCCTGGAGGCGACGTTCTGGACCCAGGGACTCCAATTATCGTTGAATTTATCGTCACTTAATCCTCTTATAGCTTATTCTCGCGGGGTAGTTCCATCTAAGTGAAATAAAGTGCTATTATAGAGCAATTTTGTAGCATATACTTTCTAAGATTGAACACCGCTAAATCAAGCGGCACCATCGTACGATGGTGCTTTTTATTTTGCTCATGTGAGCTTGTGGAAAGCCATCATACCTATTAGCATAGATATCTGTAGGTTGCAAAAATATTATAGCTATAAAAATAACCGTATATTTAAACCCCATTTCTTGTATTACTATAATCTATTCTTTATTGTTGATTTGTTTTATATATCAAGCTACTTCCGCTCTATAAACACAACACACTCAACGTGGGCAAGGGAACTTAAAATGGTAAGCAGAACCTCACCTTTTGAATCCATAGTTCTTATATTTTCCTTTTCAAATATTACCTCAACCCCAAGTTCCTTAAGCATTCTTACATAGTTCAAACAATCCAGGGTATTGCGTGCGAATCTTGATATGGATTTTGTAATGATCATGTCGATTTTTCCAGTGTTACAGTCTTCAATCATGCGATTAAAATCTTCTCGCTTCTTTGTATTGGTTCCTGAAATCACCCTCATCGGCATAAATTCCCGCCATCTCATAGTCTGGATGATTAGTGATAAACGCTGTATAATATGCAACCTGTGCTTCATAGCTTGATAACTGTTCTAATTGGTCCGTTGAAACTCTACAGTACGCTGCCATTCTCTTTTTTCTTAGCTGTATTTGCTCTGCCAGATTCGTCCTGTTTGCCCTTGCTGGTATAACTGTAATGCTTCTTGCCACCTCTAAACTCCTCCTTTATAATTATTGGCTCTTTTATATTAAGCCTGCCGATAACTTCATCATCTATTGTAGTTCCCTGGCAGGCATCTTTTCCGTTTTTAATATAGCTTCCGCACTGCCATACTATTTTTTTACAGCTGTGCCTGCTATTCCATGTTCTTCTCCTTAACGTAGGACCGCACCTGCTGCAGTAGAGCATTTCTGAAAGCTTATATCTCTTTGTGTATTTATTTCCTGCAGTATTTCCTTTAGCTTTTACTCTTCTTTTTATCTCTTTCTGAACCCTATCCCATATTTCCCTTGTAACTATAGGTGCACGGTTGTCTTCAATATAGTAGCTGTCAATTTCACCTTTATTTCTAACAGAACCTTTATTTAGACGATCCGGTGTGTAATACCTCTGAAACAAGGCGTCCCCTTTGTACTTTTCATTTTTTAATATCCCTAAAACAGTACTTCCATACCACTTTCCACCTGCAACTGTAGGTACTTTTTCTTTATTAAACTCTTTTGCAATAACAAAAGTACCTTTTCCTTCAAGGTATTCTGTAAAAATTCTTCTTACTATTTTTGCCTGTTCTTCATTTACAGCTAACTCTCCAAATTCATCCCTGTCATACCTAACCCGCCATTTTAAGTTGTCACTTACATTTTTACTTTCCTCCTGGGCAAAAGAAGAGAGGACAGTAAGCATTAGCTCACCGTCCCCTGACATTGTTTCTATATTTTCCTTTTCGAATCTTACGCCAACTCCCATATCCTTAAGTTCCCTTACTGTTTCTAAAACTAGAGCAGTATTTCTTGCAAACCTTGATATGGACTTTGTAATTATTAAATCTATTTTACCTTCCCTGCAAAGTTCCAGCATCTTTTGAAACTCTGGCCTATTTTCAGTTGTCCCTGTAATGCCCCTGTCTGCAAACACTCCTGCAAACTCATAATCTGCATTATTTGATATCATTCTTTCATAATATTGTATTTGATTTTCCAGAGACTCCCCTTGTTTGTCATGAACAGTTGATACTCTGGCATAAGCGCATACTCTTTCCTTTGGCTTTTCAACATGCTTTGTTGGCTCTATAATTCTTACACGCATTGATTCTACTCCTTTTTATCAATTTGGTACTACCATTCATCACTCTTGTGGGGATAGAAGTCAAGCTATATATAATTATGGTGTAAAAAAATAAGAGCCTGAACTAATGTAGCTCAAACTCTCTTATTTTACATGTTTAGATATTTTTTCTGTATAAACTCTACTATTCTACTGGCACTCCCATTGTCAAAACTGCCCGAAATCGCACTTTTGCATTCATCATTCTTTCATAAGCCACTGCTACTTGCTCAAGTGGAAATGTTTCAACTATAGGATACACATTTGTAAGTAAGCTGAAATTAATTGTATCTTTCCTTACATTATGGCCGCTAGCTACCCACCCTTGAACACTACGTCTTCCATTCAATAGCTGCCCACCAAAAACTTGAATTGGTCCGTTTATGCCTGCAACAATTAGCAATTTACCATCAAACCCAAGACCATTGATAAGTTGAGAAGCAGCTTTATTATCAGGGGCAGTCAATAAAATAACTTTTGCTCCACCTAATTTTTGAAGTTCTTGAACCACGTCTTCACTCTGAATATCTATAAATACTTGAGCTCCTAATTTGCACACCAGCTCTTTTTTCTCCATATTTCTTAAAATAGCTACAGTTCTAAAGCCCATCCTTTTGGCATACTGTATCGCCAAATGGCCAAGTCCGCCAATCCCTTGAATAGCCACCAAATCCCCTGGATGTGCACCAGAATTTCGTAAGGCATCAAATGTTGTCGCCCCTGCACAAAGTAAAGGAACTCCTTCGATATTATTTAATTCATCCGGTATAAGAATTAACTTCTCTGCACTGGTGACCATATATTCTGCAAAGCCTCCATCATAGCTTATACCCGCTGACCAACTTTAAATCCATTAACATTTGCCTCCAATTTATCAATAATTCCAATCACTTCATGGCCAGGAATGCGTGGGTATTCAATATTAGCAAACGAACCACCTTCTTTAACTATGGCATCTCCATGACAGACACCGCAAGCTAGAACTTGAATTCTTACCTGTCCTCTTCCTGGCTCTGGAATTTCTCTTCGTACCAGTTCAAAATCTCCCTCGGGAGCACTTACTTGAATTGCTTTCATTAACTTCATAATCACACATCCATTCTCTAAAAATAACTCTATTCATAATATTATCATTCCTTATATGGTATTGAAATATTTGGCATTTCATCTTTTTCTAAAAAATTTTCGAAAAAGGTTGGAAAATCCTGAAGCTAATACCCTTAATAATATTGAAATAATCACACCGATTATTACAAATATTATGGTACCTATCATAATTCCCACATAGCTATTTGATATTATATGAGCAAGGGTTGCAAAAACTACTATTAATGCCAATAAAATAATTACTTTACTAATATCTTTCACTTATTAAGCTACTCCTTTTATTGGGCACTTGCTGGTGGTATTTTGATTAGTCTTAATTTACTATTGTGGAGATTCATTTAGGAAGATTACAATGTTATCTTTAGGTGTTCAATATAATTTATATAGTTAACTGTTATTTTGCCTAATTTATCTATAAAAATAGAAGAAAGGCTTGTATTATCAAATTTAAACATAGGAAAAGTTTTTGGTGATAAACCAAGCAAGATATTCAGAAAAATATTCAGAAATCCTCCATGGGACACAATAGCAATTTTATCTTTGTCATTACTTTTTACAATATCTAACGCCTTAAAAACGTGGTTAGCAACATCTTTATATGATTCTCCATTTAAAGGTGTTGCTAAGGGATCGAGTCTGGTACGTTTTCACTCTTGAGGATACTTTACTGAAGCTTCACTTGAAAGAGGAAAATCAAAATGCCCGGCTATACATCCATTAGCTTCGCAACATCCATGACGAATTAATAATAATTCTACAATAACACCTCAAGTTACGATTTTAACTTTTAAATTCGTTTATTAATGTCTATAGACTCATTTTGGTATATGTTGTATAAAATTATCTCTACCACTTAACCAAATAATACCATAAATAGATTGTTATTGATACGGATAGTTATGGATTTATATAAATAGACATTAAATTTCTAGTGTCCAATCCAGGTACCCATTAAAAAATAAAACTGGAGTGTCTTCACTTTAGCTACTGAATGAAAAAGAATATTACTACGTACTAATACAAAACTTAAAAATCCTAAAAAATATTAAAATTACATTTCTTTAATTTTTTTTACTATATTCTCTGAAATTGAATAGTTGTTTATAGTATTTCCTGAAACTACTGTTGCACTATGAGGATTAATTAATAGTTTAAGTATGATAACAAATAATGGTATGACACTTAAGAAATCATCCTTTATATTAGTCAAGTCTTCATAACTGTTTCTGTAATTATCCACTTTAAGAATAGCTTTAATAATTTCTGATATTAGTTTTCTTCTGTTACCATTTCTCGATGCGATTCCTAATAAGGTTGCCATTAAGCTATGAGTTTTAACACCAAAGCTACTTTTTTTATATTCATAAAATGATTGGCCTAAAGATAATTTGGTCAATATTTCTACTAAATTAAAGCCACTTAAAGTTGCATTCATAGTTTCACCCGTTCTTGGATTTGCTTCGATGTAATAAGGAGTTCTTGTTTTTTTATCATATATATAATCAAGCATTAAACAACCATGCCAATTTAAATACTTTCCCAGTACTTTAAGATCTTTAATAACATCTAAATGGTTAACACCTATTCTAGCACTTGCACTTCCTCCGACACCTTCTGCACAAAGTTGATAGCAATGAGCTCCTATAAGTTCTCCATTATTAAATACTGATTGTACTACACATAGGTTTCCATCGACAGCTTTCTGTACTAATATTTCCGAATCATCTAATAAATAGCCGCTGTTGTCAAGTTCCTTAATAACAATATCCATTTCACTATTATTTTCAACTCTCCATGTACCATGACCAGCAGTTCCATAAGCCAACTTAAGGTAATATGGATATTGTGTTAAAGCTCTAAGTTCTTCTCTAGTTTTAATAAACAGTGAATTAGGGTATGGTATATTTAACTTTTTAAGCAATTTCATGAACTCAGTCTTACTTTGCATAAGTTCAAAGCTATCAAAATCACTTATAGCTATATTTACATATTTAGATATAGCTTTATGTTTTTTTGAAAATAAAAAAGCTTGCTCATGAATAGGTAATAAAACATCATATTTTTTCTTACTTATTAAATTTAGTATAAAACTATAATAGCCAATAGGGTCCTGACCTATTATGGGGCATTTGTAGATTTTATTTACATATTTAGAAAATCTACAAATACATACTGGATTGGGATCACATATGTCTATAGTGTAACCTTCTCTACCTAAAGCTGTTAAAGCTTGTCTTGAAGATAAACTCGATCCCTCTGGAAATAATATTTTAAGTTTGTTTTTTAAAATTCTACTCATATTGCCTCCACCAATCCTATGTATAATATTTTTTACCATCTGTGTAGGTCACTTGCCTTAATATATAGCTGCTGAGATAAAATATTTAAGCTAAATGTTATGTTACTTTATATATAAATTAGTAATATACTTTTCATATTTTTCAGAAAGTAAAGGAGTTTTTACGCCAAGCTTTTTTCCTGTGTTATAAATACTTTTACATACATAAATTAAATCTTCCATGTTACTATGTAGTTCCATAATACGCCTTGTTAGTTTGTTTGTCTTGAACATTCTCTTCATAATCATCCCAGCAAGTTTTGATGGAATTTTGTATGCAGCTAATTCATTATTGTAGTTATTAAGAATAACACCTCTTGCTTCTACAACTTTAACCGATTCACGAATTGTCAATACCACTTCACTTAATGCAGAGGCATTGTTCATAATATTTCTTGCAGATTGTGCTGTGTCTAGCACGTTACCGTATTTTAAAGCAGTAGTAATAACACTAGCATTAATTGCCATATGTATCCAAATCCATTCTATCATATCAAAGGGTACTTCTGCTTTAATATCAATACTATCAAATAAATGGCTAAGACTTAGATAGTTGTCTATACCTGCTTTGTATTCACTTTCAAGCATAATATGGTCAAATAGTACGCAATCTAAAAGAGTATCCTTAATACGTCCACCTGCAACGGGATAACCAAGAATATACTTGTAATTACCCATAATTTTGTCGATTATGTCCTTTTTATCCCATATGCCATTGAAAAGAATAATTGTTCCGGTTATATTATTTTCATTAAGTGTTTTTATTGCATTACTCAATTTACCCACGGATACACTGATTAAAATAAACTCATAGTTATTGTTTGGTGGCGCAAGAGTAACCTTATATGTATCTTTTTTATCTTCTCCCTTATTGTTATACCTACCATCAAGTATTTTAATGTCAAGAATTTTTGGAACACTATTTCTTTTATTTTCCCTTATAAAGTGCTCAACCTGATGGCCTGCTTTTTGAAAAGCATAGCCATAAGTCACCCCAATAACACCAAGTCCTAATATCATTATCTTCATAAGATTACCTCACATTCATAATTCTCAACAACTTACATTCGTAACGCAAGTTAAGAATGGTACGTCCTATTTAGCAAAATCCCCACTTTGTTCAAAACGAGTTAACTCGCTTACTTCATTAAGATAACCTTCTATTTCAAATTGAGGACGGTTACTGTCTATTTTATTATTTTTTTCGTAGTTTTCACCTGGAATAAAAACATCTAAAATTACTTCTTCGTTTGGTTTGATATCAATTTTATTACCTGTTGCCTCAACTTTACATTTATTCATTGTCTGCCCACCCTCACTATGTTTTATAGGGTAACTTAAATAAACAGAGTTTTGTTTAATTAAATATTGGCTTATATTTTTTAATACAAGAGTATAAGCAGTACCTGAAGATGGCATTCTCTGTGTATTAATAATACGTATATTAATTAGGTGAAATTTATTTGGAATATCTGTATAATTAAAGGTCTTTCCTTTTGTACTTTTTCCAAACATAAAACCACCTACTGTGAACAAAACCATTAAAATTATAAATAAAGGTATTATCATTAATCTTTTTATATTCATAAATATCTCCCATATTTTTAAGGGGCAGTAATAGTTCATGATTTTAACATTTCGAGTTAGCTTTCCTAAAATCAAATTTAATTTTTAAAGTTTTTTCAGCACGACTTTCTATCTGAAAATTAGCTAGAATTTCTGAAAAGTAAGGTCAATATCTTATTCTACAAGCCATATGTTCTAAAATTCATCTATAGATTCCTTGTTAATAATATATTTTTAAACTAATATACGCATTGGCCCATAGTCTAGCAACACGAAGAAATGCATAACCAATAACGGTAATCACAAAAGCGATCTTAATTAGTGTTCTCGATTTTCTTTCTTAATTTTTCATTTAATTCATCAGTTCCAATTATTATAATTTGGAACGTAATAAAAACTTATAAATATAAAAATTGAGGAAAGCAAAAATTTTTAATTACATACTTACATTTCAATTCTACATGTTCTTATTTTGTTCAGCAAAATATTATGTATTTATATTCAATATTGATACAAGTAAATTTTTATTTTTTATATTTTTCTAAAAGCATTTTATGAGCAATGCAAGCATCTGGAAGTTTAGTAATTACAAAGTTCCACCACTGTCTATGATTCATATTTCCTCTTTTTATTTGTTCAGTATAATAGAAATATATCATTGCTGGAGCAGAAATTCCCAATAGATGCATTACATTCGAACACCCACTACCTCCCAGAAATAATTGCCTAATTTTATCAGAAAAATCATCATATAAGCATAATCCTATTACTTCTTCTATCTTTGCTTTAATTACTGAACAATCCTCCATAGGATATTTCAAAAAATCTACATTAGCATTTTTTATAATCATATCTGGTACTAAAATATCCAACTGGACTTTAATCTCATGGGTATTGTCTTTTAAATATGATGTTAAACTCCATAAATTTTCATCTTTTTCAAAATAGTTAACCGTAAAATTTCTACTATAGAATGGTTTATCCATATTATTATCTCCTTATTTTAAAATCATGTAAATATTTTAAAATTAAGATATGCACATTTAATAATAAATGTGTAACATATTCCTTTTAATTTCTAAGTTCTACATATTCAACTATGGTGCCATCTAAGTGTTTTAAGGTCATATTTATTCCAGTAGGTACTTGTTTTAAATCTCTAATAATCGTAGCACCATTATTTAATAAGAAGTCCCTATACTCAATTATAGAATCTACTAAAAACGTGGCTTTTGTGTCTTTAAATGGCTGTAATGCCTCATTAGAACCACATAGAAGCAGTATATTCCCCACTTGCGCCAGTTCCAAATTCATTTCAGTGTATTTAAATCTTGAGCTACATTTATCATTCAGTACACTTTCATAAAATTCAACTGCCTCATTCATTTCATGAACATAGAATCGACTTAAAATTTTATTTACTTTCATCATCAACACTCCTAAATATATTTTTCAATGTGCATCTCGCACAATAATTTACATTTATGCAATATATATATTAGATTAATACTTCTTCAAAAAACAAATAAATCCTCCCTAAAAGTAGAGAATTTTAATAATTTCCGGATAATGTGTTCATTTTCATAAAGCTGTAGAAATATTATAACCACCCCTACTTGAAATGAACATATACTTATCTTACAATATAAGAATATTATGGAATAAATAAAATATATATACAGCCTGCTTATGTAATTAAATTCCGATCCATAATCATTCTGTGATTTTGTACAGTTCCACTAAGTTAAGGAGTACTTTGTTTACCTATATTAGTAGCTGCAACATAGCACCTACTTCTCTGTATTTACCAATAATAGTACTGTAATCATTACAGTTCAAATTAACTGAATGAGAGGTAATTAAATGAGAAAAAAACGTATTTTAAAAATACTGACAAGCACTATATTAATACTTATTTGTGTAATAATTTTTTTTAATCCTGAATTTATTATTCAAATGTTTTTTAGAAATCACTATTTTAGAAAATATATAAAGAATAATCAACAAATTTACTTTTTAGGTACAGATCACTCAATGTCACTAGATACGGAACCATTTTCATATTTAGAATTAAAATCTGTTATTGAAAATCTAAAACCCGATTTAGTTTTAATTGAAAGCAGACCTGAACAATTGGATAATAGTAATTGGGCAGATGGACCTCCTAAAATGCTTTATTGTCATCTAATAGCAAATAGACTTGCTATTAGGGTAAAAGGGGTAGATTGGTGGACTGTTTCTAGCTACAATATACCTAACTCAAGTAATCCTATAAGAGATAGCTATATACATGAAAATATCGTAAAAAATATCAATCTATATAAGAGTAAAAAAATATTAATAATCATGGGGGCTGATCATGTTATACTAGAACAACCTAAATTGGAGTCAGTGGGTTACAAAGAAGCATTTTTCTCTGTTTTTGAAAAAAATAGGCTTTTTAAAATTCATAATAAACGGCTAACATATCCAAAAGGAATGACTTATTATATAAAAAAAAGAATTGATTATGAAAAAAATTGTATTGGTACAATATATAAAACTAATATTTGGAAGAATCAAGCTCTATATTTAATTAAAGATCTTAATAGAGAAATTACCATGATTGAGAAAGCTGGAGAATTTTAAAAAGCTAGGTCTAGAAATAGTATTGTCAAGTTGCTATAATACGATATCCATCACAAAAACTTTTATATAGGAAATCCCATTATTGCTTTAATGGGATTCTTTATTTTTAAGCCAAATATTTATACCCGAAATTAATTGTATCAAGGACTTTATTTATACTATATCCTGCACTTTTAACCTTCTCAATATATAGTTCCTCTGCTTTCCTAACTCCCCAGGGAGTACGCCTTATTTTTTCCATAGCTCTATATTCCATTTGCCTTGTCCTACCCTGTAACATTAAATATTTCTCCTACTTCTTCACAGCTCATGCATTTATTATTATCCCATCCGTATCTTAGTTTTAAGATTTCCCTTTCATTCAATGTATTATAATTAACCATAACTTCTTCAAGCTCTTTCCTAAGCTGCAGGTTATATATTTTATCCTCCACATTTTCATAAAGGTTATTTTCATCTTTTATAGAGTCTCCAAACTCTGTATCTTTGGTTTCCCCTACAGGTACATTTATACTTATTTCATCATTTGTATTTTTACTTTTTATGAACATGTTCATTTTCTGGTGAATCCAGTATACTGCATAGGTTATAAATTTAGCCCTCTTGGCATTGTCAAAATCATATTTACGGGCAGCGGTTATAAGTCCTATAAACCCCTCCTGCTGCAAATCCTCAATATCTATTGAATTAGTTTTTTCAGTATAGAACTTATTGGCAAGTTTACGGACCATACCTGTATTTTTCTCCATAAGCTCATTTAGTGCCTGTTCATCCCCACTTTGATATAATTCTACTAATTCCTCATTAGTCATTTAGATCACCTATAGTATCATTAATTTTACCAATAGCTCTATTAATCCATCTATGGATAGTGCTATTGCCTACATGATGCATAACCCTCACCTGGGTTATAGGTATCTCTTTCCAATACACCAGATACAATATATTTCTCTCATCTTCAGTAAGTAAATTAAATGCTACATTAACACT
Organism: Candidatus Clostridium eludens; assembly: GCF_045310515.1. NCBI lineage: Bacteria > Bacillati > Bacillota > Clostridia > Eubacteriales > Clostridiaceae > Clostridium > Candidatus Clostridium eludens. The sequence continues at coordinate 14,069 of NZ_JBJHZX010000043.1, forward strand.
GGATATTTCTCTTTTAAGCCTGGATACCTTAGCACACTTTTCTAAATAATTATCATACTCAATCTGATTTCCCCTGGCAGGTTCTATACACTCAGCTCTTAATACCTTTATTTCATGTAATTTTCTGAAATACAACTTCAAGTCCTGGCGTTGTATTTTATCTTTTATCATAGTTAGGACCTCCCTTTAATTTACAATAAATTCATAAGCCAAATTTAATCAGCAGTTAGTGAACCTCTTGATATAATCTGCCTGTTTACGTGTAAGTAGTGCATAATTAATCATCTTCTATTTCCCTTTCCTGTGGCTTGTTTATAAGGTCTGCAATAGTATTCAGCTGTTCCTGGATGTTTAGATTATCCTTGCTTGGTACCTTGGATTTAAGTACCTCAATACGTGCTTTCTGTTCCTCTGTGGCCATTTCTCGGTTACTATTAAGCATTTCATCATACTGCTTAATTAAATTACGAAGCTCTGCCATAGCTCGACTTTCTGCATTTAAAAAAGTGGCTTGTTTATCCCATGGAAGCTGCAATTCATATTCTTTCTCCCAGTTCTCAGATGTTTCTCCAGTATATTCCTTTTCTCTTTTAAGTACCTTGGTTATATCATTTTTATCTTTCACATACATAAGCCCTTGTGACCTGATTATTGCCGCATATTTGATTTTTATCATATCCCATATAATATCTATAGGAGCTCTCTTTTCTACCTGATCCATAATTTCAAGGGTTTCCTCTGGAAGATATTTAGAAAAAAAGCCATGGGATTCAGCATTATTATTCCTTGCTGGAGCTCCATGACCTTGTGCATTTTTATTATTAGGCTGCGCACCTTTTTTACGTTTGCTTGCGCAACTATTCCTCTTTAATTGCGCAACTTTATTTTTATTATCCCAATTATCTTGAACTTTCCAATTTCTAACCTGACTTTCAGAAACATTTAATATCTTAGCTATGTCCTTACATAGTAGTGCTTTCCCAGATTCCAAGTACATTTCTTTAGCTTTATCCCTATTCGGACTTCTCTGTCTTGGCATGTCTACATTGTCACCACCTACCTATTCGTTTGTTTTGGGGATGAAATATCAGGTAGTATATTTTTACTTCATCATCCTATCTGCAGATCATACTATGTATAGCTTTTGGATAACTAATTATCATTGTTAATATAAAAGGAAGTAACAGTGCGGTGGCTATAATAGCCCATATTATTTTCATAACTACTTTTTTCAATATAAACTCCTCTTTTCTTAAATATTATAAGTTTATAATATATTGTAACTATTTATAATATATGAACTTAATGGAAATCTTTTGTTATCTTTCTTACCTCGCTTTCTATTCAAACCCATACCCACAAATAGTATTCTTACACCTACAAACACCGTTTTCCATTCCCTGTTAGGACATTTCTCGCAGTATTTTATGAACTCTTCTTTGCATCCTTTCTTATCCTCTAGTGTCTTTCCGCAGGTTTCACAATCCTTTGGGCACTCATGAATCGATGGGTTATGCATCACCTTCCTCACTCCAGTCCATTCATTTCAAATTTATATTTTCAAATATACCTCTATTAAAGCAATTACCAATCCGCCGCCCAGCAGTGCAGTTATTCCCTGCTTCACTTTACCATTTATAAATAATACAGTCACAATAATAAACAGCCACATTTCAATCCTACTCTGACTTTTATTGAATAGAAACATTAATATATTCCTTAACATATTACTACCTCACCCTCCTAACAGCACCCTTGATCCTCCAGTAGCAGTCATGCCTCATAAGTTTTTCAATGTCAGAAAAGGAGAGGTATTCGCCTCTCCTTGGTTTATCTTCATTTAATTTTTCATCTTGATTAAGTTTTTCTTCTATAATTTCTCTTATCTTCATACCTCACCTTCTTTAACTTATTATTTTATGCTTTATTTCTATAAATTATCCACAACTTATTCACATTATCCACAAAATTCCATTTAGTAATTACGCTATCAGTTTTTGTTCCGGTAAATAACTTAACCGAACCATTAGATTGCATTTATCTTTGCATATCTGGTATATATCCTTGTAATATGTAGCTTTGTCCACTTCTTCCGAAATAACATGCTCTATTAAATTCTCGAGATTATATATTACATCTAATACCCTCTTAGTAGCCTTTTCCCTACTTTTAGAGGGTATACCTACGCATTTATTCACTAACTTACTGTAAGGCATATATAATTTCCCGGCATTTTTGCTGCCCTGCAATATTGCAAATGGAATTAGTTTATTCATTATTACATCTGTTTCGTTTCTTCTACATAACTTACCTTTTATTCTGGTTTCCTTCCATTCACTGGATAACTTTTCTTTTATGAAAGCTTCCATTCTATTAAAGGCTTCTATATATTTGAGCTTCCACTGCAGAGCTTTTCTTCCTGTAAATCCCATAACCAAAAGACTAAATCCATCCCTCGTTAAAAGATACTCAGTATATTTCTTTCCCCTCGATGTATATGTATTTTTAATAAAGTATTTTTCAGGTTGGGAAATCCCCGACTCAAATAACTGATTAATCAACCCATTGTTTTTAATTGTACCATTCGTATCTTTTCTTCCTTCAATTGCATTAATGACCTCAGCATGTTCTTTATTAAAATTATCTGCAATAACTCTGCTGCTTACCAAAGCTTTTTCTCCTTTTGTAAATATCCCTAAATTAATCAATGTATTCATAAAAAATTCCTCCCAAGATTTTATTTTATCCAGGAGCAGCCAGGGTTTGTCCAGCTATTCTTCTCTCCTGGGAGGTGGCAGTTGTCCCCTGCAAACCTGTATAAAAAATAACTTGTCCGCAATATTTATTATATCTATAAGCAAATTATTTAATCAGTTTGTTAAAATTTCATAACACAAAAATAAGCACCCTAAATGACGAGTGCCTATTTCCGACATATACATAATATAAAGAATTTTTATTTACGGTTTCCCATATTGGAGCCCCATTTGACCCTAGAGCCACAGGTATATTGAAAGATTTACTATGAGCTACTACCAGTGTAATCCCTGATGTTCTCACTATAACCATTACACCACATTCTGGCAATATTTTAATTCCAATCTAATTCCATTTTAATTCCTACTTAATTCCCGAATAATTCCTAATAATTTTGTATTATGAATCAATCTATTTATTTTTATATATGGATATTAAAATATAATTCTTGAAAAGATAACTAAAAAACACCTCAAAATTCAAACATGAATAATGCGGTGTTCCAATAGATTATTGGATTTTTATAGTTAAGTCGTCAAAAAAGAATATTACGCATTAAACTTTTTTAGATTTAAGAATTAAATCTGCAATAAGTGTTCCAATTAATGCTATAACTGTATATGCTGGATAATTTATTAAGAATCTTGAATCAAATTCTGTAAAGGTTACAATTAAATAAACTACAAAAATCACACTTAAAACGATTAACTTTTTTTTTATTAATAATTGCATTACAATAGATGTTATAAAAGTAAATAGTGGAACGCCAAATAAGAGCCATGTCAGTAAATCGCCGTTTATACTGCTTTTTAGAATTATAAAGACTGCGCAGATAATAAATAAACTAAGTATAACTTTAATAAATAAATTCTTGTTTTTCAAAAGATTAACCCCTTCCTTTGTTGAACAATAATTTACTAGTCCGTCGTAATTCTCTATATAATGGTATCATTTTTTACTATAATTTAAAATAAACTTTTATAGATTAGGATATATCTTAGTCAACCTAAATTGGACTGCAAATAAACTTCTTTCTTCTGCTCTTCTGTAATTCCAATATATCGTAAAGTTTGAGACTTTGAGGAATGATTAAATATATCCATAAGTAGCTCTAAGGATGTACCATTTTGATATGCATGATAACCAAAAGTCTTACGTAAAGGGGTAATGGGAGCATCTGTGTAACCAGGGGCAAAGTAGGAATAAAAAAGGTATTACTGCTTTTTTTATTTGATGAACAATAAGAAAATTACGAACTTGACCAATAAATATTTCTCATCACCTCATAATTGATAGTTTACAACACATCCATTTTCCTTATAGAATCTCCACATAGTCGAAGCTATATGGTAAGGTACACAAATATCGTTTTTTATGTCTATATTCTCATGCAATTAACCTAACCATCATTAAGGACTTGAAGTTTTTTTATATATTAAATCAAAATATTTTTTTGATGCTTCTACCAGGTCATAGTTTCCTCCTGTTGAACTCCAGTTTACAGCTAGGCCTAAAAATGCAGATGCAAAACAATATGATAAATCTTCAGCAGGAGTATCGGCATCAATCTCCCCTGTTTCTTGTGCTTTACGCGTATATTCAATAACCATTTGTCGCAATCTTTTCATATTTGGGTCAAAATCATTTAACCTAACGCTGAACATATGATTTTGCTGTTCCATATCAATTTTAATTAAATTTTTTAATATATCTGCATTCAAATTTGCAATACCGTTTATATAAATTCGCTTCACTTTCCAACATTTATCAAGCCATGTTGTCTCATTATCTATATCCTTTAAAGCATTTTCTATATTTTCATCAACTAAAGAAAAATAATCTAAAAGTAGAGTTTTCTTTGAATCATAATGATAATAAAATGTCCTCTTTGTAATATTGCAGCTTTCACATATTTCATTAATAGTTACATTATTAAACCCATTTTTCTTAAAAAGTTCAATAGCTTTATCCAAAATTGTATGTTTTATATTTTCTATCACATTTATCCCTCCGATGAATATATGCCATTATATCATACTTATTAAAATATATAAATTTATTTTTGTGAAAATATTGACACATGGCATACCGCGGTATACAATCGAGGTATACCGTGGTAACAAAATTCTTTTTAAATTATAAGAGAGAGGGGCTTTTTATGAAAGGTAAAATTGATGCATTATTTCAGCCTATGAAAATAGGTACAATGGAAGTAAAAAACAGAATAGCAATGGCTCCAATGGGTTCACATGCAAAAAATGATGACGGAAGTTTTAATCAAAAGGGTGTGGATTTTTATGTTGCACGCGCTAAAGGCGGTGTAGGATTAATTGTAACAACAGGCATATCATGTCAGGATAAACTCGATGTAACGCATGGTACATTGGCAACAGCAGGTAATGCTTATGTGGAAGCTTCCAAAAAGCTTACCGACGAAGTGCATAAGTATGGTGCTAAAATTATAATTCAAATAGCAAACGGTGCTGGCAGAAATCGTAAAGATGGTTTCTTTATGGACAATGACCCTATTTCTTCATCTGAAGATCCAAATGTTTGGCATCCTGAAATAATGCATCGTGCATTAACAACGGAAGAAGTTCAATTTCTTATACAATCTTATGCTAATGGTGCTTATGTTGCAAAACAGGCAGGCTTTGATGGGGTAGAAGTTCATGCACTTCATGAAGGATACTTAATGGATCAATTTTCTATGGAATGTACTAATCGTCGTACAGACCAATATGGCGGAAGCTTAGAGAACAGGCTTCGCTATGCTACAGAAACAGTACAAGCAATAAAGGAGAAATGCGGAAATGATTTTCCTGTTTTGATAAGATATAGTGTTAAAAGCTATATGAAAGGATTGGGTATTGATAAAGGTGCCCTTCCTGGAGAAAAGTTTGAAGAATTTGGTCGTGATTTAGAAGAGAGTGCTAAAATAGCAAAAATTCTTCAGGATGCTGGTTATGATGCTTTAGATGCAGACAATGGCACATATGAAGCATGGTATTTTGCACACCCGCCAGTATATATGCCAAAAGCATGTAACTTGGCAGATGCTCAATATATAAAGCAATTTGTTGATATTCCTGTTATATGTGCAGGTAAAATGGATGACCCTGAAATATCAGCCGAAGCTGTTGCCAGTGGAAGTATAGATGCTATTTCTGTTGGACGAGCACTACTTGCTGACCCTGAATGGCCAAATAAAATACAAACTGAAAACTTTGATGATATCAGACCTTGCATAGGATGTCATGCAGGATGTTTGGAGAGATTTTTCTCTGGAAAGTATACTTCATGTGCAATTAATCCACAAGTTGGCATGGAAAGAGAATATGAAATTAAACCTGCTGATGTTAAAAAGAATATTATGGTCATCGGTGGCGGTATAAGCGGTATGGAAGCCGCAAGAGTTAGTGCACTTAGAGGGCATAAAGTAGATTTATATGAACGCACAAACAGTCTTGGCGGTGTTTTCATTCCTGCTTCTTCTATGAGTTTTAAAGAAGAGGATAAAAAGCTAATAAAGTGGTATGAGAAACAACTTAAAGATACTGGTGTAACAGTTTATATGAACACAGAAGTAAATGAAAACATTATAAAAGCTTCTAAACCAGATTCTATTTTTGTAGCAACTGGTTCCACTGCAAGAAAGCTAAACGTAGATGGAGCAAGTTCAGAAAAAGTTATAACCGCAGTGGAAGCATTATTGGAGACAAAACCAATCGGTGATAAAGTGGTTGTTATAGGCGGAGGACTTACTGGTGTTGAAATCGGGTATAGCCTAACAAAAGATAAAGGAAAACAAGTTGAAATACTTGAAATGCTTCCTGACATTTTACAAGTACAGGGCTTAAATGCAGCCAATAAAACGATGCTTCAAAATCTTGTATTATCTCATAACATTGGTGTTCATACCAATGCAAAGGTTACTGCAATCACATCGAAAGGTGTACAGTTTGAGGAAAACGGCAACACTGTTGAATTAGATGCCGACACAATTATTACAAGTATTGGATACATCAGCGATAAATCTTTATATGAATCAATAAAAGATTGTGGTGCAGATGTGCATTTAATTGGAGATGCATCAAAGGTATCTAATCTAATGGGAGCTACTTGGGATGCGTATGAAATTGCCATGGCAATTTAAAAAATAAAATATATGTAATATAGAACAGTTTAAAAAATCCTCCTATGTTAATGTAAAATAAGACTTAACATAGGAGGATTTTTAACTACATTATTTTTAGCTTCAGCTCATTCTTTTGTTTCAACAACTGTCTTAACTTAAGTTTGATAAAAGTTCATACCTTAAATCAAATAATGGTAATTTTGATTGTATGTAATTTATAAAACTTGATAAAGCATAGGATAATATTCCTATTATCTATCAAACGACAATCAACCATTTAATTCGCAATAAATTACATTTGTGACTTAACCATATGTAAATAATACCATAAGAAGATTATCATTGAGACAGATAATTATATGTTTGTGCAAGAAATTGAACATTAAATTTATATTGTACAATTGCTGTGCAATCTTTTATTAAAAATAGTATCAAAACATCAATACAATATATAAAACGTTCCAAAATAAATTCAGATAGCTATTGATACGTAATAAAGGCTTAATTTACCGTTAGCTATTATCCGTATCGAAAAGTATACTTTCTGATACAGGGCTTATCCATGAGCAAATTTTCATACCATCCCGTAATTAAATAGCATACATTTTTATCTTAAGTAATTAGTGCCCTGCTATATCAGTTACCTTAAACTTTAAAAAAGATATAGCAGAGTAGTTAATTGCTCTGCTACATCTTTTTAATGATAAAAAATGAATACAATTGATATTTAATTATATTTACTTTTGAGGTTTTATAAGTGTATTAATATATTGTGTACAATACCGAAAATTATTCTATTAATATGTAAATTATAAATATGGCAGGGTACTTATCTGCATATTATTACTAATAATCACCTCTTCCTTGGCTATCTACTGTAAATTTCACATTAACCTGAATATTAGAATTACATACTGCCTTATTCCAATCAGTACCCGTACCTCTTCCGTATTTTGCAGCAGCAATTCTCCCTAAATCCAGAACATCGGTTTTATATTTACATTTAATATCATTTATTGTCTTATTGCACATTTTATCCACATAATTGTTCATGTCTTTTTCAAACTTTTTTAATACTTGAGGATTTGCATTTAAATTATTATATAATTCATTTGATATTATATTACCCTTTAAATTCAAATCTATTATAAACTTATATTTTCCATTTTCTTTATAACATTTAGCTTTTCTTTTTGAATATGTATAACAATTTATATATTTCTTAGAATCCTTTTGTAATGTTAATATCCCTTTAACCCTATTTTCTTTTAGGATATTAATTATTCGTGTTTCATTTATATCTGCTTTTCCTATCATTTTATCCCCTCGGAATACAGCAAGGCCTGTGGTTTCTATGGCATCATTATTTATTTCTATATAGGGTAGTAGTATATTTCTTCCTTCTGCATCCTCTCTCACTATTAAGTCTGTAAGAGAATACTGCATAGGGAAAAAATTATATTCACTCAGGTTTTTTACCATGCCTTCAATATATTCTGCAGAATTTGAGTATCCCTTAATTTTATATTTAAACATATCCTCGGCTTTTCCTTTACATACTGCGCATAGTGCCCTGTCATTTATAGCTGGATTATTAAGCCATATATCTAAATAGTTTTTGATACCAAATGATGCGGATTGCTCACTAAATAGAAATATTCTATTTAGACCTATCATAGACTTCTTGCCTTCCTTCAATTGTCTATTTTGTCTAGTTCCTCCTACACTCGCACCCTCTCCAGTAAAGGTATCACTTGTTACTGTATTACCATCCTGGAATGAGTACACTAGAAAAGGTAGGCTGTAAGATGTATTGGCAGACTCTTTCTCTATATCTGCTCCAGTACCCACGGGTATTTCCAGATCTTCAATCATTGATCCTTTTACTCCTATAAAAGATATGATAAACATAAATATTATAATAATTAGTAAGAAAACCTTAAATCTTTTCACGATTATCCCCTTTTTTAAAATGAATTAAAGTTGCTACTGTTGAAACATATATTAAGTTAAATACTACATAAATAATAATTAGTTTATTTATATATGCCCTTCTCATTGTTGTATTTCCATATAACATAGACACAATAATAATTACAGGGTACAGAACCAGGGTAAATGTTTCAGCAGATATCTTTTTTGTTGATTGATTTAGACCGTAAGAAATTGCAAAATAGTAAGTGGACATATATTTAAAATCCACCAGAGACCAGAAAGATATAAATATGAACCTAAAACTATTTACAATAGGAATATGTATAGTATCAGCTAATGTTAAAACAGGCCATAAATATTTTGGAGAAGTTTCAATGCCCAGGTAATAAATAGTTGCAAAAACAGTCCATATATAGATAGATCCTACAATAGCAGTAGCCACTATGCCACACTTTAATAACTTTTTATTATCCTGTAAAAAGGGATAAATAAGAAATATAACCTCCATACCAGAAAAAGGGAAAATGGTGCTCTGTATACCCTTTACTATACTAGGCAACCCTGAACCCAATACAGGCATCAGATTTAAAAAACTTCCAGATGCTAAAACAGCTATAGGAAGAACAACTAAACCTACAGTTATATAAAACCCTACTTCATTTAATCTTCCTAGAGGTTTCATACCTTTGTAAGCAATGTAGGCTATAGGAATTAAAGCAGTGATAAAAACCTGATAGCTTTTTAGGAAAGAAGTTGCATATACCTTAAATACGTTGTCATATCCAGAAAGCTCCGTTGTTAGCATAAATAAAAAGAAAGATATAAAAATAATATTTGAAATACTTCCTAAGAAGTTTCCAAAACACTTTTTGCTCAATACCAATATATTGTCTTTTGGAAACCTTTTACACATATAATTTGCTATGATAATCATATATAAAGGATATAATGTTCCTAATAAGCAGCTAATCCAGCTGTCCTGTTTTGCAAACCTTATAATATTATTGGGTAAATACATAACTGCAGTACCTACAATGGCTGACTTTAATGTAAGTGTAAATTGGCTGGGGGTTAGAGATGTATCTTGAGCTTTATTCATTTTTTTCCATTCCTGAAATCACTTTGCCTTATAGGATTATTATGTGGAATAGCATCAGGCCTTTTATTCATCCTCCATAGAGGTGACCTTATAAGTGTATCTTTCATATCACTTTTATGGAAGGCAAAATAGGGAACTCCAAAATTTTCTAAAGAACAAAGATAAGCTAGTATAAAAAACCATCCTATGACTATTCCAAGCACCCCAAGCCAATTTGCTAGTATTAACATAGGATAAGTTAAAATCCTTATTGCAATAGCCATCTGATAATTAGATATTACAAAAGAGGCAACCGTAGTAACTCCTGCAATAAGTAAGGTGGTTGGACTTACAATTTTTGCCTTAAGTGCAGCATCACCAATTATAATACCACCTACAACACTGACAGTCTGCCCTACTTTGCCTGGTATTCTAAGTCCCCCTTCACGTAAAAATTCTATAGTTACCTGCATAACTAATAAAGACATAAAAGGAGTTAATACTATACCTTGTGTAGACGATATAAGGGACTTAATATATTCAACAGGTATGAGTTCAGGATTAAATTTAACAAAAGTTATATAAATTGCGGGAAAAGTTACTACTATAAACACAGCTATAAATCTTAATGCTCTTGTGAACCAGGCTTGTAGTGTTCTTCCATAATAGTCCTCTATAGTTTGAAAGAACTCTATAAATATAGTAGGATAGGTTGTAACATATGACGTACCCGATAACAAAAAAGCTATTTTACCTTCCATTAAGTGAGCCTCTATTACATCCGGTCTTTCAGAGCCAATAGTCTGTGGAAAAATGCTATAAGGGTGTTCTTCTATAAATTGCTCAACAAAGCTATCTGCTGAAACGGAATCTACATCTATAGCACTTATTTTATCTTTCATTATTTGTAAAAACTGTTTATCTACTATATCATCTATGTACATCATTATAAGATCTGACTGTGACCTTCTTCCAAGTACAAATCTTTCCTCTGCTAAGTTTTTATCTTTTATTCTTCTACGCAATATACTTACGTTTGTATTCAGATTTTCCACAAAGCCTTCTCTTGGCCCTCTCAAGGACGGATCATTTTCTGGTTCTGCTATAGCCCTATAGATTCCACCAGCAGTATTTACTACAATGAAGTTACAAGAATCTTGAATTACTAATACAGTTTTTCCTCTTTTAATGCCCTCTACAGCTTTATTTATGTCTGTTTCAATGTAGGTATCACTAACCGCAATATACTTTTTGTTTATGTAATCTTCTACATTTTGTACGTTTGTAAAGTCCTCATTAGCATTTAACATTAATGGTTTCAGTATATCTCTGTCTACCATGTTTTTATCAGTTAATCCATTTACATAAATAATTGCAGCTCCTAATGAATTTTTATTTCCAATAAGTAAATTTCTTATTACTAATTCAGTTTGCTTTCCCAATAGATTTTTTATATTGTTGATATTATCATTTATATTACATTTTTTATCCGGCATTTTTATTACCTCCCACTTATGCTAATATTTATAATTTCCGGTATTCATTGAAAATATTTATCTAATTTATATACATTGAAAATATTTTTAAATGAAAATTTAATTAGGGCGTGTCTGAAAACTCAAAAATGAACAAATAGAATTGCTAAACAACAAAAAAGTAAGAGGAATATATGCCAATGAAAGGCTATTTTGTGTTAGTAAATTACATTAATTAGACTATTTGTATAGTAAAAAATAGTTTTCAGACACACCCTAATTTGAGAATACATTTTCACCTTTTGATTTTCATTTTGGAATAAATTAAGTGGTCAGGGGAAACATAGATTTAGACATCATAACTATACCTTGTTTTAAGGTAGTAATCTTTTTATTTTTAATATTTTAAAATAAACTTCTATTTAAATTGATTTTAGGCGGGTGCTGGAAGTGAATATTGGCAATGTAGATATATTCCATCTGTTATTTAGAACTACTTTAATATTTATAGTATTGTTGATTTTAGCCAGAATGTTGGAAAAAAAACAAATGAGCGAATTAACATTTTTTAATTACATTACAGGAATCATCATAGGATCTATTGCAGCTGATATAATTAGTAAGGCTAATTCACCTTTCTTAGATGAGTTTATAGGTTTGGTATGGTGGTGTATACTAACTGGTCTAACTGGGTATGTAGGATTAAAATCTGGAACTCTAAGACGTATAATTGATGGCCAGCCAACCATTCTAATAAAAAAGGGAAAGATTCAAAAACAAGCATTAACTTCAACTCGCATAAACATGGATGATTTATCAATGTTACTTAGAAAGCAAGGTGTATTCTCTATCACAGAGGTAGAATACGCCATATTAGAGCCAGATGGTAATTTAAGTATACTTAAAAAACCTCAGCAACAACAAATAATTAAATCAGATATGCAAATTCCCACTTCTACCTTGAACTATATGCCATCTGAGATAATTGTTGATGGCAAAATAATAAAACACAATTTAAGTGAATTAAACTTAAGTGAAGAATGGTTAAAAAATCAACTTAAACAACATAACATTATAAATATAAAGGATATCTTTTATGCTGAAGTTCAAAGTGATGGTACATTATTTATAGATAAGAATTAATTTTTATCTTTTTTACGTTGTATTAATATGCTGTATAGTTGTGATACCTAAAATATTAATATTATTCACTATTGAAGCGAGAATAAGTAAAATTAAACGAAGATTATGCATCTGTTAGTTAACTTGACTAAATTAACGGTTGTTACTTACAATTTTTAAATTTATAATAAACTAGAAAAGGTAGTAAGTTTAATATATTCTATTACTGGAGGAACTTAAATGAAAGCTATAGATAAGGAATGTAAACGTAACAGCCAATTTAAATTGTGTGATCTGAAGCTAAAATTAGTACTGGAAGGAATAGTTATAGGCATTCTGACTGGATTTATAATAGTATTGTTTAGATTTGCTATAGAAAAACTCGGCAATGAAGTTATTAAAATTTATAAGATACTTTTATTAAGATTATGGTTATTACCTTTATGGGTAATGTTCCTAATAGGTATAGGTTGCATATTAGGCATTATGATCAAAAAAGAACCTATGATAGGTGGAAGTGGTATTCCTCAAGTTGAAGGAGTTATTTTAAAAAAGCTCGAAATGACTTGGTATAGAGTTATTTTAGGAAAACTTATTGGAGGAATCACTGCTATTGGACTAGGACTTTCACTTGGAAGAGAAGGCCCTTCTGTACAGCTTGGTGCTGCTGTTGGACAAGGAATTAGCAAACTTCTCGAAAGAACGAAAGTAGAAGAAAAATATTTAATCACAAGTGGAGCTAGTGCAGGACTTGCAGCTGCATTTAATGCACCACTTGCAGGTACAATGTTTTCACTTGAGGAGGTTCATAAGAATTTTTCACCTATGGTTTTAGTGTCGGCAATTTCATCAGCACTTTCTGCTGACTTTATAACTAGCCAGTTTTTTGGATTGAAGCCGGTTTTCAACTTCAGCTATATACATCCTATACCGTTAAAGTACTACTTATACATTGCTGTATTTGGAATTATAATTGGTTTGGGGGGTGTACTTTTTAACATACTACTTTTAAAAACACAGAAATTATATTCTAAACAAAAATTTATTCCAAGAGAATTTAATCCGGTTATTCCTCTCTTGATATCTATAATATTTGGGTTGTTTTTACCTGAAATATTAGGTGGTGGAAATAATCTTATAATGACATTAACATTAAAACATTTTTCATTAGTACTTATTTTTATTTTTCTTATTTTAAAGTTTATATTTACTATGATATGTTACGGTTCAGGAACACCTGGAGGAATTTTCTTACCACTTTTGACCATAGGTGCATTAATTGGATATGATTATGGAAGCTTATTTGTGGGTATTCTGCATTTAAATAGTTCCTATATAAATAATTTTATAATCATGGGCATGGCTGGGTATTTTACAGCTGTGGTCAAATCACCAATTACAGGGATTGTACTTATTACTGAGATGACAGGCTCTTTTAATCATTTACTTTCAATTAGTATTGTAGCTATAATTGCATATCTGGTAGCAGATAAACTTGGCTCAAAACCTATATATGAATCGCTACTTAAAAATTACCTCAAAGGACATCCCAACAAGATAAAACAACCTATAAAATGAAAAAGGTAATATTGTATTTTTACAGAACCAAATAAAAATCTAGTAGTATTCTTAATAAATATAGAGGGATAATTACCGAATAACAGTAATTATCCTTTTTTAGTATTACTATAAAGATATAGTTCAGTTATATATTATATCTTTAATCAGCATAAAATAAATTATTTTTAATGTTTGTCTTACTGGTACACTAAAGTGGTGAACATACCACCTGTTCCATTTGTAAAGTTATTAGATATATGATGTGAGATATGGCAATGAAGAGGCCAAATCCCTGGATTATTTGCTCTAAAGAGCACATCCCATGTTTCTCCGGTAGCTACTAATATTGTATTCTTCAGTATTCTATTGCTAGGAATAATAGGATTACCATCCGATCTTTCTACCCAAAATTGATGTCCATGAAGATGCATAGGATGATGATTTATTTGTATAGCTCCAAATCTTAAACGCACAATATCACCATATTGAATAGGCATTGGAGTAGTTGCAGGAAAGCTTTTTCCATTGATGGTAAACATATTAAAATTATCTGTAAATGGTCTAAGCTCATATGATCCTGGTTCCACCTTTTTCCCTTTATCTAAGCCAGCAAGACTCCACTCCTGCATTAGTAATAAATAATCTTTATCAACACATTGATGGCCATTCTTATCTTTTGGATCTAAAATTATAAAACCTCCTAGCAAACCCAGCATATCTTGCTTAGCTACATTTACATGGGAGTGATACATATGAGTACCCGGTGGATTTGTAATTCTAAAATGATAATCAAAGCAATGACCTGGCATGATTTTGGGCGAAGGCTCTACACTTGGGACCCCATCCATAACATTGGGAATATTAAGTCCATGCCAATGGATACTTGTAGCTTCTGGAAGGCCATTATATACCCTTATGTTAACATAATCATTAGGATATACCTTAATTGTGGGTCCTGGTATACTACCATTGTATCCCCACCCCTTTATGAATACTCCTGGAAGTATCTCTTGATTCACTGGTTCTGCTGATAATTCAAAACATTTTATACCTTTACAAGTAGTGTATTTTAGAGAAGGTACATTTGGGGTAACAACCATGAAAAAACACCTCTTATAAATTGATGAAATTTTTAAACTCATTATATAATACATACTCAATTCTGTTTTTTTAATGTCTGTATAATAGGGTTAAACAGCTAAAAGTATTTTCCTCCCAAAATATAAAAAAGCAAATGACAGAGAGTAGTAGGGATGCTCTACTTATGGCTAAAAATAAAAAAATCAAAGAATTAACTGAGGAAGTAAAGAGATTAAAACAAGAAATTATATATTTATAGGGAAAAATTTATAATAAAAGTTTAATCAATCAATCAAGAAGTATGGATTAATTATACATTTTTAATATACTTCTTATTATTGTTATGCATATCTGTGTACTAAGTTATCCTTTTTTGTTTAAAAGTAACGCGGCAAAAAAAAGAAACATTTCCAATCCAGTTTCAATAAACATTGCCATAAAGGGATATGAATAAAATTCAAAGCTAACTAAATCCATGCTATTTTTAAACGAACTCATACCAATAACAAAAGAAAGCAATATACCTGGAAACACAAGAGGTTTATATGTACTTAATCCTATAATTTGAGACATTCCTAGACTAAAAGCCCATATCATATTTGCCGAAGCTATAATTCCTGCTCCAATAGCAATCATAAGCCATATAGCTTCTATTCGTTCAAAAAATTCACCTGCATTAACGAATCTTGTGAGTTCAAGGGTGGCATTAAGCATATTTTTTGCTTGAGGATAACTAAAGATTCCTATTATGCTAATAATAAATATAGTAATAATGGAAGCACCCATACTCACAGCAGTAAATTTTGCAACAAATCCATTTTCAGGATGATTACAAATTGGAATGTACATGCCCATTATGATACATATACCTATAAAAGATAAAATAAGGGGAGTACCTGTTAAAGCTGGATATAGACCAAGTTCAAGCTGTGGTTTAAGTCTATCCATTTTTACATCTGGTATAACAAATAAAAACAATACAATGGAACTCAATAAATATACTGGCCCTAAAATTTCACATACTCTTCCTATTACTTCTATACCTTTTAGAACAGCATAACCAATTACAATATAGGAAGTAATAAGAAGTATTACTTCTGAGGTATTAGGGAAAAATACCATACTAAGGATTATACTTAATCCCCTCTGTAACAGCGCAGAAACTAGTAAAAAGAACATCGGAAATAATATTCCTATAATTTTGCCTAACTTTTTTCCTAGAATAGTGATACTGTATTGCACCATGTTCTGTCCTGGAAATCTTATACCCATGTAAGCATAAACAACAGCTAGAAGAACGTCCAGAAACCAAGCTAAAATTACAGCTAACCAAGCATCTCTTCTTCCCTGGAAAATCAATAATCTTAATACTTGGAGTCCGGTAAAAGAGGTAATGATACAAAAGAGTAACCATATAAATTGATTCGTACTAATAACTTCTTTTTTATACATGTTTCATTCATCTCCATATAAGGTTTAAAACTCCATATGTAAACCAGTAAACAATTTTTTATTTACCTTAACTTGTGTGTTAATCAAATTAATCTGATAAAATCAGTTTTACAGATAGTTCTTAGAGTACGTTTACATCTGACGTATGGACATATATATGGTTATAACAAGTTAATCTTCTAAAAATTTCAATAAATACTTTCATGGAGTGCT